>JAKJCY010000150.1 GCA_022706235.1 Candidatus Hydrogenedentota bacterium
AAAGTTTTATCGGCAAAGTCAGCATTACCGGGTTACAGCAAATGGATCACCAGATTAATGAATGGCTTGGCAAAACCACCCCCAAGGTTACCTTTGTCAAGCAGTCCTTCGGCACAGACCTCCACCATGACGGGCGCGCCCGTGAACCGATTGTCGTCATTACTCTGTGGTATGAAACCGGAAAAGATGCATAAATACAGCATTTTTTCTAAATACCGTACGCCCTTTCCCAGCCCTTGCCTTTTTGCCTGGTAGGAGGAAAACGTTTCCTAAAGCAAAAGAACGTGGAAACATTTCCCGCGGTATGGCAAACCGCAGTCACAGAACCGGCGGTATGTTTACCGTAAGAATTCAAAGGCTTCATTGATTTCATTATTCCTTGGTGTTACAATCAACGACAGTGTGGACCACAGGGTTCTGGTATTACGGTACACTCACCGGATGAATTAGCGTGCAGGATCTTTTTTACATGGTAATCACAGATTATATTGCGGAGAATTGCATACTGCCGGAGATGCGTGGCAAAACCAAACCGGAAGCGTTGAAAGAGCTGACGCATCTTCTTTTCGACGCGAAAAAGCTCAAGGGGGTGGACGCCGCCCTGGATCAGATAATGGCCCGGGAGAGCACGGAGAGCACCGGTATCGGCCATGGTATTGCCGTGCCCCACGCACGCATCACAGGTTTAAAAACATTGCACTGTGCGGTAGGCAGGTTCAAAGAGGGTGTGGATTTTTCGGCCATAGACCGCAAGCCGGTACACCTGGTCTTTTTGATATGCTACCCACCCACCCAACAGACAACCTATCTGAATTTTGTGGCCACCGTTGCCAAACTGCTGCATGACACCAGTCACCTTGCCTCCCTGCTGAACGCATCCACTGCCGAGGCGCTTCTGTCGGTATTGCGGGATTTGTGTTTACCCCTGGACGCCCCCGAGGTTTATTATGCCCAACCGAAAGGGAAAGCCCTTCCAAAGATCCTCGAAACGCGCGACGCTCACGCGGATATTATTCTGCTGGCAAGATTGCAGTTGTGTTATGAGATACTTGAAACCGCCCGCACGGGAAAGCGCCAGATTAATGAACGCATCGCAAATATCCGCAGTCTGGTTGACCCGCGTATCTTGAGGCAGTTTGACCGCCTGATGAAATCCCGTCCTCCAGCGCTGGTTCCCGTGGAAGCGGATACCTGCCAGGGGTGTTTTATGAAACTCCCCTCTCAGTTCGCACAGTTGGTGCGTGCCGAGACCAATGTTATTCATTCATGCACGAATTGCCGGCGCTTTATTTATATCGTCTGACGGCTTCGCGTGGTACAATGTTGAATGACCCTATAAATCTGCAGGCTTTTTGTAAAGGATGTTGTCGCCTGCGTGTTTCCGCGACCGGCAAGTACATGGAGCGTCGCCGGAGGCAGGGCTAAACGCGGAGAGACATAGTATGTTCCCCTTGTTAACAGTCCTTTTGGCGATAATGCCGTTGGCGGTCCCCGCAGGGGAAATGCCATTCGAGGACTGTTCTTGCGACAAGCCAGAGGTTACTGAAATCAGCGATGTCCCCTGGGAGTCCTTGCCTCCCGTTTCCCGTCCCAAAGTCATCTATGGAAACGATGACCGTATAGACGTTTACGCAGAAACAAACCCGGACAAACTCACTTGGGCCGCTTCTACCTGCGCCTTGATATACACCTCCCGCCTGACCGAGAACACGGACGGTTCTTATACCCTTAGCGCACCCGCAGCCTATCTTCGTTACGGTCTGCCACCTTGTGACGGGGAACCCTTCGGCAACCAACCTACAGCGCCTTATTGCTCCGGTTTCATGGTAGGCCCCGACCTGATCGTCACAGCGGGCCATTGCTACAACAGCACCTCCTTCTCCAATACGCGTTTTGTCTTCGGGTTTCATATGCTCGACGCCGCGACACCGCGCCTGACCTTTGCCAAGGAGCAAGTCTACCGGGGCATTGAGATTGTAAGTTCCCAATCCACGGGTTCTTTTGATCATTGCGTTGTGCGGGTGGACCGGCCTATACAGGCGCCCGGCGCCCAGGCCTTTAAAATCCGCCGGGACGGATCCATCGCACCGGGCGAATTTGTGGGTGTTCTTGGGCACCCTTCCGGACTGCCCTTGAAAATCGCCTTCGGTAATACCTATGTGCGCAACTCGGTTGAAACCGGCTTTTTCGTTGCCAATCTCGACACCTATGGCGGCAACTCCGGTTCGCCGGTCATCAATGCCGCGACCGGCCTTCTCGAAGGCATCCTGGTGCGCGGGGACACGGATTTCATCAATCGCGGTACCTGCTTCGAGAGTAACGTGGTGCCCGCTGACGGCGGACGCGGAGAAGACGTCACCAAAGCCACCGTCTTCGCAGAGGTTGTTCCTGAAGAAACCGCTTATTCCGGCACTATCGCTTTCGACAGGGGCGGCTACGGATGCAGCGTACCCATTATGATAACCGTGATTGACGCTGACCTTGCGGGGACAGAGTCCATTCTCGTTACCGTGGAAACCTCCAGCGGTGACCTGGAAACGGTGGAACTTATCGAAGATGCTCCTGCCTCCTCGCGGTTTAACGCAACGGTAGAAACGGATGCGGCCGCAGCCGTTTTTCCCGGTTCCGCCGTGCTTGAAGTGGGGCATGGAGACACCGTGTCCGTCACGTACACGGACCTGGAAAACGAATCGGGCGAATCCGCGGAGGTGTCCGCCACGGCAATCATCGATTGTTATCCTCCGGCCATCGGCGGCATAACCCTTTCCCTGCTTGGCGCCACCCAGGCACAAATCCAATTCACAACGGATGAGCCTGCCCGGGGAACCCTGCGCTATGGCGCCTCCTGCGGCACCCTGGCTTTCCAGACAACGGGCACCACCGCTGTAGGCCATAGCATCACCCTGTCCGGCCTCGCGCCGGACACCCGCTATTACTATGCCATCGAGGCGGTGGACGGCGCGGGTAATGCCGGGGTTGATGATAACGCCGGGGCCTGCTACAGTTTCATGACCTACAGCACACAGAACCACTTCACGGAATATTTCAACACATCCAACCTGGTGGATATAGAATATTTACAGGTAACCTACCTGCCCATCGACCAGCCGAACCGCTACCAGGCGTGCATTTCCCCCGTGGAGGCGCTTCCTGTGCCGCCTGGAGGAGAAATCATACCTCTGGCGGATGACGGTTTTGAGGAAATACTCCTGCCATCATGGCGGCCCTTCAATTATTACGGCCTGGAGTATGACCGTTTCTTTATCGGAGCCAACGGATATATCACGTTCGGGCAGGGAGACAGCACCTATCAGGCTTTGCCCAGCCAGCATTTTCTGCTGCCGCGCATCTCAGCCGTCATGTGCGACTTGAATCCATCGTTGCGCGGCACGGTATATTTCACCCAACTGAGCGACCGCTATGCGGTGACCTTTGAAAACATACCCGTCTATGACGGCCTGGGCCTCTATCCGCCGGAAAACAGCCACACCTTCCAGATTGAACTGTTCTTTGACGGTATCATCCGGGTCACGTGGCTTGAAATCGCTGCCACGCGCGCTATTGCCGGTCTCTCCTCCGGGGCCGGTACCCCGGTGTACTTTTCTTCCATCAAGATAAGCCAGTTCAAGGATTGTGGAGATATCACCCACGAAGGCGATTTTCACAGCGCGGATACCAGCCGGGACTGGAAGATATCCCTGGCAGAACTGCTGCGGGTTATACAGTTCTACAACAGCAGTGGTTTCAGCTGCGCCCCATCAACGGAAGACGGTTATAACCCTGAAGGAAGCTCGTTTGACTGCACGCCCCATGACAGCGACTACATGGCTCAGGACTGGATGATCAGTTTGAACGAACTATTGCGCGTCATTCAGTTTTACAATGCAAGGGGATATCGACCACAATCCGGAACGGAAGACGGTTTTCAACCGATTCCCTGAACTTGCACACGCAAGCGTCCCCATTCCCTGGATAACATCGCGTCATCAACCAAATCAGGAGGCCTTATGGTTTTTATATGCAGCCCACACCGCTGTATGTCTGCTCTTGCAGTGCTCTTTCTTTTGCCTGCCGTCTCTTCCGGGGCGCAACCCCCGCCGCCGGCAGAGACAGGCGCCAATGATTCCTGGACCGACATCAAACAAATCCGATTCACCCATGGTGACCGCACGGGAATGCTGCTGGCGCCCCAAACGGCGGCGGAGGGTCGACCATGGCTCTGGAGCGCCGCGCCGCCGGCCCACGACGGTATAACTAAGACCCTACTTGACCGGGGATTCCACATCGCCTGGATAGACGTGAATGACCTTTATGGAAATGCGGAAGCGCTGTCTCATTGGGACGTTTTTTATCGATGGGCGGTGAACGAACAGCAACTCTCCGGAAAGCCAGCGTTACTGGGAACAGAGGAAGACGCGCTGGCGTTGTTTAGATGGGCCGCGCGCCATCCGGATGCTGTCGGCTGTCTCTATGCGCAGGATCCCTGGCTGGACCTGCAGCCCGTTCCCGACCCGACTTCCCCCGCTCTGGAGAAGGTCCGCCAGGCCCATGGTTGTGTTAGCGGCGCAGAGGCAACCTCCCTTCCCGACGCTCCCTTAAACATGGCCGCCGAATTCGGAAAGGCGGCTATCCCCATACTATTCCTGCATCTTGGAGAAGAAGCAGCGTCTCCTGTGCGAAAACAGGCGGAACAGTTCTATAAAGCCTATCGCCTGGCAGGCCAGGGTTCTTTTGAAACCATTACCGCGGCGGACAACCCCCTTTTAGAAGACGGGCTCACCCTACATGTAGTGCACTTCATTCTTAAAAATACCGGCCAGCTGCCCACCGCAAAGCCGGGGGAACCGTTGGCGCAAATGACGGCATGGGCGATGGCCGATTTTTCCGGAAGCGCTGGTATTCATGTTCTGAACGATATCCTCATCATTGAAACGGGCAACGACATGAGCGGAGTGTTATGGCAGGGGGATGTCCCGAAAATGGATTATGAAATCACCCTGGACGCGATGCGCCTTTCCGGCAATGACTTCTTCTGTGGGCTTACCGCCCCGTGGGGCGAAAGTTCATTCAGTCTGATCGTGGGCGGATGGGGCGGCACATGCATAGGCATCTCCAGCCTGGACTGGCTGGATGCATACAACAATGAAACCGCCCGTTTCCGTTCGCTGGAGTCCCATCGCTGGTATCCGGTGAAACTGCGGGCGACCGGCGGACGCATCCAGGCATGGGTGGACAAAGAACAGCTGGTGGATGTGGAAGTCGGCGATCGTGATGTGGATATCCGATGGGAAATGGCACCGGTCCAGCCCCTTGGCATCGCCACGTGGCGGACAACCGGCGCAATCCGCAACTTCCGTCTCACCCGCCTGACGCCGCCGGAGCCGAAGAAAGACTAACGGGACCTTGCCACGGCCGGAGCCGCCCCGTCAAGACCTTAATAAATCCGGCGCATTTTCGCAGGCAGAATACCGTTCTGTTCGCGATACTTGGTCACCGTTCTGCGGGCAACCTGTATTCCCTGGCCCTGAAGCATATCGGCTATCTTCTGATCACTCAAGGGGCTGCGTTTGTCTTCCTTCTCGATAATCACCTTGATTTGGGCGCAAACCGCTTTGGAAGACTGCTCACTGCCATCCCCGGCACGCAACCCGGAAGAGAAGAAATATTTCAGTTCAAAAAGGCCTTGCGGCGTCTGGATATATTTGCCATTCACCGTCCGTGAAATCGTGCTTGCGCTTACCCCGACCTTCACGGCAACTTCTTCAAGGTTCAGTGGTTTCATGAAAGCGACCCCCCGCCCCATAAAATCACGCTGCAGGTCCACTATGGCTTGGGCCGTTTTCACAAGGGTTTGTTTGCGCCGTTCGATGTTGTAAAGCAGGAACCGGGCCGAATCAAGATGCTCACGTACATAAGATCTTTCCTTCTCGTCCATTTTCCGGCTTTGTATTTCCTTGACATAGGCTTCATTGATTATGGCTGCATTACTAAAATCCACTGCCAAGGTAACGACAAAATCGTCTTCAATGGTTTCCACAACGACTTCAGGAACCACATAGGAGGGACGTTCCACACTATATTCCCGGCCCGGATACGGATCTAGACGGCTTACCATCCCCTTCAGTTCCATAACCTGTTCCGGAGTACAATTCATGGCTTCCGCAATCTGAGTAATGCGCCCCGTGGCCAGTGCCGCCCAATGGTCCTTCAACAATTCTTTAATCCGCAAGTCGCCGGGATACTCCAGTTCACACTGCATGAGCAGGCACTCCACCAGGTTTGCGGCGCCAATCCCGGCGGGTTCGAACTGCCTAATGATGTCAAGAACTTTGCGGACCTCCTCCTCCGAAACATCTAATTCCGAGGCGATTTCCGCCGGGTTCCCCGTAAAATAACCGCGCTCGTCAATATCACCGATGATAATACGCTCCCCGATTGCATAGGCCTGCGGGGTATCCGCAGCCATACGCATCTGATTCAGCAGATGGGCGCTTAAAGACTCATCCTGGGTTATGGAGTCCTGATAATACTGCCAGACATCATCAAGATCGGGATTTCGCGCCAGATTCGCTCCTTCCCGGTAGCGTTCCGTACCGTCCCATTCCTCGGATTTGGCTTCCGCGGAGGCTTCCGAATCCGAACGGCCCAAAACGTCCTGTTCATAATCCTGCTCCAGGCGCTCATCTGCTTCCCAAGTGTCTTCCAGCGGACGCTCGGACATATCGGAAAGGGATGTTTCCCGCGCACCTACGCGTTCCAGAAAGGGATTGGTCTCCAAATTTTCTTCGATAAACTGGTCCAACTCAAAATAATTCATCTGCAGCATATGCAGGGATTGTTGCATTATCTCTGTGGGGATCATACCATGCCGCAGTTCGGGGCGGGCTGTCATTTGCTGATTCATCTGCTGCATTATTAAAAAACTCCTTGACCGACTTGTTCACTCAGACCTCTGACACCCTGCTGTTTTCCTGACACTTATTGTACATGATCCCTTTAAAGGGCCACAAACTCCGCCTCTTTTTTATTTAAATAAAATCAGGATTTCACAATTTTTACCAATATAGAACACCAGAAAAGCCCGCTACAATCCCGTTGAAAACTTGAAAATCACGTTCAAAACTTGTATCATATAAATTTGTCGAAACTCTAAATCCCAATAAAACCAGTAAGGATATTCTTCAAGATGGAAGCAAAACAATCTTTCAGCACTTCGGATGTAGCGCGGTATTGTCATGTGACTGCGGATACGATACGCAAATGGGCGGAAGCGGGACGCCTCCGTGTTTTCAAGACGCCGGGGGGTCACCGTCGCATCCGGCGGGAAGAGTTGCTCCATTTTTTAAAAGAAAATGATATTCCAATTCACGAAGATTTGGAAAATCCCGGCATAAAGGTTCTTGTTGTAGATGATGAAAAGGCCATCATATCGGTAATCCGCCGTTATCTGGAAAGCATCAAAACCCCTTTTCAGATTGAAGTGGCAACCGACGGGTTTGATGCCGGCCGTTTGACGGCTTCCTTCCGGCCCAGTGTAGTTTTTCTGGATTTGCGCCTGCCGGGTATCGACGGTTTTGAGGTATGCCGCCGCATCAAACATCATCCGCTGACAGAGTCGACGCAAGTTATCGCCATGACCGGCTACTACCAGGGCGAGACAGCGGAACGGGTCCTGGAGTATGGCGCCTCACTGCTGATAGCCAAACCGTTCACTACGGACGATTTGAAAAACGCCTTGGAAAAGGCTGGCATTAAGGTCGATTAATATCGCCTGCACTACGGTTACCCTTTCTTAACGACGCCAAGGTTCAAGGCTGGAAGGGCGGAGAACCTTTCCTGCACCACCAAGGAGGGAATCCGGTCCAAGAAATGGAAGATACAATCATAATTGTATCGGGCCTGCCCCGCAGCGGAACTTCCATGATGATGGCAATGCTCGGCGCGGGGGGTATTCCCCTAATGACGGATACGGTGCGACGGGCCGATTCGGATAATCCACGCGGGTATTTTGAATATGAGCCCGTCAAACGGCTCCGTACGGATGCATCGTGGATTCCGATGGCCCGGGGCAAGGCGCTCAAGGTTGTCAGCCCGCTATTAACGGCGCTCCCTTCAAATTGCCGGTATGCCGTTTTGTTCATGGAGCGAAATTTGGAGGAAGTGCTCACCTCACAACGGGCCATGCTGGAAAAGAGCGCTGCCGTCCGTCTTACTGCGGAAGGACTGGATGACGAACCATGCCCCCGCCGGGAGGACCGCCTGAAAGCCGCATACATCAAGCATCTGCGCAAGGTCCGGCAGTGGTTGTCTACATGCCACAACATGCATGTTCTTGACGTCTCTTTTACTGCGGTGCTTGAAAACCCGGGAAACGCGGTACGCCGAATCGCTCGTTTTCTCGCGATTCCTCTTGATGAGCCCGCCATGGCGCTGGCCGTGGACGCCGGGCTTCGCCGCCAAGGGCGCTGCGGTGTCCTAATTCAGCCAAATACATCCGATTGAAACTCAAGACCGCAATAGAGACATCGTTTGTGCCGGGAATTGGAAACGCGCAGGCATTTGGGACAACGCAGGGGATGTCTGCCAAGTTTTCCGTCCGCGATGCCGTCGCGCATATCCACTTCCTGAACCTTTTTCTCCAGTTCCGCCTCGGTTAAAGGCAGGCGCTCCCGCAAAAGTTCCCACAAAGACTGCGTCAACAAGGCCAGTCGCTCCACCTGTTCCCTCAAGTCATTCACGTCCGTGCGGACCAGGTTGGCCGCCTGGTTGATTTCGCTTGTTCGGAGCGCCTGGTCAGCGGCTTCCCGGGCTGCGGAAGCGGCAATCAAACCACCCATGAAAAAATCCATGATAACTCCTCCGTGTGCATTTTGTTTTCAAAGATATGCCTCGCCGATCTGAAAAGATACGGCATCGCCAACGGTAATTTCCTTATAGAAAGCATATATGATCCCAGGGTGAACCGGATAATCGCCCTTGCAGCCGCATTTCGGGCATGTGGTATACTAGAGTTTCAGTGCCGTAGCTGCAGAAAGGAAGGGATGCCTTGTCTGGCAAGACCCAGGGGATCCTCAAAATTACAAGGAACATTCAATGCCCTGGACTTTTGACGAACTAAACGACAGGGGACTCAGCGAAGAGGAAGCCGAACGGCGTTTCGCCGCGGAAGGGCCCAACGAACTACCCGGCACGGCGCGGCGCGGAATTGTGGCGATTGCACTGGAGGTACTTCGTGAGCCAATGTTTCTGATGCTAGTCGCCTGCGGCACACTCTATCTGTTTCTGGGTGAGCCCACCGACGCTACCATGCTGCTTGGCTTTGTGTTTGTGGTCATGGGAATTACCATTGTGCAGGAACGGCGCACGGAACGCGCCTTGGAGGCGCTGCGTGACTTGTCCAGCCCCCGCGCCATGGTGATTCGGGACGGCCGGCAACGGCGCATCCCCGGCCGCGAGGTGGTACGCGGCGACTGGATAATGCTCGCCGAAGGGGACCGTGTCCCCGCCGATGCCGTGTTGCGCCATGTCATCAGCCTGAGCGCCGACGAATCGTTGTTGACCGGAGAATCGGTTGCGGTACGCAAGACATCGGTTTCCGGCGTGCCGGCACCGGCCCGCCCGGGTGGCGATGATTTGCCTTATGTCTATTCCGGCACCATGATTACCGGCGGTCAGGGCATGGCGGAAGTGCAGTGCACGGGCACACATACCGAACTGGGCAAGATAGGCAAGTCACTACAGGAGGTACGTCAGGAAGACACACTGTTACAGCAGGAAACCCGGACCCTGGTGCGGAACCTTGCTCTGGTCGGCCTGGCCCTTTGTGTGGTAGTGGTCGTGGTATACGGCCTTTCACGAGGGGATTCCGCCGAATCCTGGGTTCAGGGCATCCTGGCGGGGCTCACGCTGGCCATGGCGACACTTCCGGAGGAGTTTCCTGTGGTGCTGACAATTTTTCTCGCCTTGGGAGCTTGGCGCATTTCACGCAACCGCGTGCTGACCCGGCGTATGCCGGCGATTGAAACCCTGGGCGCAGCCACTGTCTTATGCACGGACAAGACAGGTACCCTGACGCTTAACCAGATGTCAGTGCGGCGGCTTTACGCGAACGGCCTGCATTTCCTTGCCGAGGATTCCATAGATACCGTGTTGCCTGAAGCGTTTCACACGCTACTGGAGTTCGGCATTCTGGCAAGTAAGCGTGACCCTTTCGACCCCATGGATAAAGCCTTGAAACAGCTCGGCGACCGATATCTCACTCACACGGAACATCTGCACGCGAACTGGACACTGATCCGCGAGTATCCCCTATCCCCCGAATTGCTGGCGCTATCGCATGTCTGGCGCTCACCGGGCGGTTCGGAATACGAGATCTCGGCCAAAGGCGCGCCCGAGGCCATTGCCGACCTGTGCCATCTCACCCCGGAGGAAACAGAAACGATTGCCTGCCAGGTTCTGGCAATGGCAAACGACGGGCTGCGCGTTCTGGGCGTGGCCATGTCTCGCTTTACCGAAACAAACCTGCCCGAGGGACAGCATGATTTCAACTTTACGTTCCTGGGCCTGATTGGACTTGCCGACCCGGTGCGCCCCACCGTACCCGAAGCCATCCGGGAATGTACTACAGCAGGCATACAGGTCATCATGATAACAGGCGACAATCCCGGCACCGCGAAAAGTATTGCGCGCCAGATCGGGCTGGACGGGTCGGACACCTGCATCACAGGCCCAGAACTGGACGCCATGAGCGACGCGAAACTGGCGGAACGCATTCAGGATGTCAGCATCTTCGCGCGCGTCGTGCCCGAACAGAAGTTGCGAATTGTCAACGCACTCAAGGCCAATGGTGAAGTGGTAGCCATGACAGGCGACGG
>JAKJCY010000151.1 GCA_022706235.1 Candidatus Hydrogenedentota bacterium
TAAGCGCTGATATCAATAGCGGGTGTTTGCGTGTGGCCAGGATCGCCCTGTGTCCGTGTGTATCCAGGGCGAACAGTATTTTTTCAAGATCGCCTGCCGTGGTGCTGTCGAACGCATGCAGGTCATCGACCAGCACGACCACGGGGGTGCCGGTTGTCAGTTTTTCAGGTTTTGTGGCGAGATCCTTGACCACATCCGGGAAACTGGACGGCGAAATGAGGGCCACCCCTGTGGGGGCGTGAACGGCGCGGTACTGGTTGACAATCGCCCACAGCAGGTGGGTCTTGCCCGCGCCGCTTTCGCCCAGCAGCACAATCGGGTTCGCCAGGGTGGGGTCGAGGCGGGACAGCCGTTCGCAGAAATCGTAAGCGGCCACGTTGGAAGGATGCCGGATGAACTTGTCAAAGGTAAAATTCTTCATGATACGGTTCCGAAACGGAAGGGCCCATACCGCCGACCGCAGGCCGGGGAAAAATCCTTGTCCCGGTGGTTCGCGGGTTTCATTCCATTCCTCCCGGTGGCGGGTTACTGGTATCATAACCCATTTTCCATAGTTTGGCATACTTCGTAAACACTGAGAATGCGGACAAACCGCAAAGCACCGCGCCGTGGTAGCCGTCGAGAAATCCCAGGCGCCACACGTACATTTTAAAGAAGCGCAGCGGCGGCCGCAGAATGAGGTCGGACAACTTGGACCGCTTTCCCCGGTCAAAGGCATCCTGGGCGCCCCAGGTGGTAAACCGCTTCATGGTGGCGAAATATTCATCGAAGGTGCGGTACGTGTCATGATACATGACTTCCCGAATCTTCCCCACGGACCCGTCAACCACCACCTTGGAGTGGACCCGCTTGTCCAGGTAGCGCCCTTTGCGCGTGCGGAACAGGCGCAGGTTGTAATCATGGTGCCAGCCGCAATGCCGGATCAGTTTGCCCAGGAAATAGGAATGCCGCAGAATCTGGTAGCCGTCCAGGCTTTCCGGCGACCGGATTATCGCCTGTATGCGCGCCGTCAGGACCTCCGACACCCATTCATCCGCGTCAAGCACCAGTGTCCATTCCGTAGTGATTTGGGGCAGCGCCCAGTTGCGCTGCGCCGCAGCGTTCTCATATTCGTGGACGACGACATGGTCCGTATACTGGCGGGCGAGGGCCGTCACCGCTTCCGGCGCCCGCGCGTCCACCACGCAGAACACATCATCGGCCCAGGGAACGCTTTCCAGGCATTTGGGCAGACGGTCGCACGCCGCCGGCACCAGCGTCAATACGGTGATATCCTTCATCAAACGGACTCCCTGTGGGTATACGTTTCTAATGTACGGGCCGCGATGACGGGGCCCGGTTTCCGATGATTCCAATGGGATATGGGGATCATACCGAAAATGCCGGTATAAAGGCACGAATCGACCGCACGAGGTGAAAAACGAGCGTGTGTGCGTCCAAACCAGTGTCGCCAGGCGGACTGCAGCATGCTATGATGATGGGTATGTAAGGGCCGTTTTGGTTTAAGCAACCGCAACCTGCGGGTCATTCCGGTTTTTCGCGGAGGAAAGAGGATGTGTGGCGGAGTGGGGGCCAGGCTGCGAAAAAAACCGGAAGGACAGTGTTGTGTCGGGCGAAGTTGCGGGCGCTGCGCCATTGCGGCGCTTCAGGGCGTTTAATGTACCCCCGTGCATACCAGCCACCCCTTAGGTTTAGCCGGTGGTATGCACGCAATGATGAGGGATATGCTTCCTTTTAAGGTCTATAGATATCTGTTTATCTCCCCTCCCTTTCCTGTGAAGGGTGTGAGGCTTGGGGATATGGTTTCTATCGTCTATATTCGCTATACTCACGCTGAACCCTGTGGCAGAGCAGTGTGCAGGAGCACGCTTTGTTTTTCATGTTCGGTTTCACGCAGGCACGTTACTGCGCAAGAGAGAAAGGTACGATGAAACGGTTTTTGATGCGGACTGTTGTTTTGCTGGCGGCGGCACTGCTTCTGTTAGCAGGCGTCATGCTGTATCGGACGATGACCTTTACTTCCATGCAGATACAGGTTGCGGAGCGGCCGCTGCCGGAAGTAAATATGGAACGGGCGGTGGATACGTTGTCCGCGGCCCTGCGTTTTCCCACGATTGCGGATCTGGACATCAGCAAGATGGACGCGTCCGTATTCCTGGCTATGCACGCCATGCTGGCGGAGCGCTTTCCCCTGGTGCATGAGCGGCTGCACAAGGAAGTCATCAACGGGTTGAGCCTGCTGTATCATTGGAAAGGGGCCGACCCCGGCCAGAAGGCCATCCTGTTGCTCGCCCATCAGGATGTGGTTCCCGCGCCTGATGCGGAAAGTTGGGAGCAGGCCCCGTTCAGCGGCGTTGTGTCCACTGGCTGCGTTTGGGGCCGCGGCGCGATGGACGATAAAGGGAGCCTGATTTCCATTTTAAATGCGGTGGAGACGCTGCTTGAAAAGGGGTTTCAGCCCCGGCGCGACATCTATTTGTGTTTCGGCCATGACGAGGAGGTGGGGGGGCTCAACGGGGCCGCCCGGATTGCCGCCACGCTGGCGGAGCGGGGCGTGCAGGCGGTGTTCACACTGGATGAAGGCCTTGCCGTAGTGGACGGCGATCTGTTCGGCTTGAACAGGCCCGTGGCCCTTGTCGCGCTCACGGAGAAAGGCTACTTAAGCCTGGAACTCAAGGCGGAATCCGCACCGGGCCATTCCAGTACCCCGCCGAAGGAAACCGCCATCGGCAGCCTGGCGGCGGCGGTAACCCGGGTCGTCAATGCGCCCATGTCTCCGCGCCTGACGGAACCCGTCCGCCTGATGTTCCGGTACCTGGGTCCCGAAATGGCCTTTCCCATGCGGGTGGTCCTGGCCAATCTGTGGTTGACACGCCCCCTGCTGCTGCGACAACTTTCCGGGGCGCCGACGACGGACGCGACGATACGGACGACGACGGCGGCGACCATTATTCGGGGCGGGGAAACGGAAAACGTGCTGCCCGCCGAAGCGAGGGCGGTTGTTAATTTCCGGCTGCTCCCCGGCGATACCATTGCGGGAGTAACGAAAAGGACCCGGAATCTGATTGCCAGTCCGCGTATCGCTCTCGCGGTGCAGGGTCAGGCCAACGAATCCCCGTCTCCCTCACGCGCGGATGGCCCCGGATTCGCCGCCCTGCAACAAACCATAGGCCATGTTTTTCCCGAGGCGCTGGTTGCCCCCTCCCTCATGATTGGCGGCAGTGATACGCACCATTACGCGGCGGTCGCCGAAAATACCTATGGTTTTCAACCGTTGCACTTTTGTCCTGGCGACTTGGAACGTATTCACGGACGGAATGAACGGCTCGGTGTTGAATCTTTCAAACGCATGATTATCTTCTATATGACCCTGCTGGAACGCGCCGGTTCCTGAGGCGCAAAGGGTTTGACCTTGACGATGGGTGTTTGATATACTTTTCACAGAAGTACACGTTACGTGTGTTTCCCGCGAAGCAGGAACTTGTTCCTCACCTTGCGGCGGCGGTAGCGCCTGCTTGCCTGGTTGCGACAAAATGACAGATGTCCGTAATGGATCATTTTCGCGACAAAGACAGGCTTTGTCGCGTTTTTTTTTATGGTGTGCTGCGATGCATAGGCGCGTTGTGGCGTGATGTAATGGTTTCGCCTAAGGGCGTTTATAGGAGAATCCTCTCATCGTCAAGGAAAAGAAGGAGGATCTCGTTCGTATTAACGAGCAGATCCGTGCACGGCAGGTCCGCGTCATTGGTGACGACGGCGAACAATTAGGCATTATGACTCCCCGTGACGCCTTGCGCGAGGCGGAGAACCGAGGGTTTGACCTGGTGGAGGTGGCCCCTAAGGCGACGCCTCCGGTGTGCCGTATCATGGATTACGGCAAGTATCGTTACGAACAGAAAAAGCGTGCCAGGGAGTCGCGAAAACATCAGCACACCGTTTCGGTGAAAGAAATCAAGTATCGCCCGAAAATAGACAAGCATGATTTCGATTTCAAGACGAATCACGTCAGAGAATTCCTGGCGGAAGGCAACAAAGTCCGCGTAACCATCATGTTTCGGGGCCGCGAGCTTGCCCACCAGGAATTCGGTCGTGAAATTATCCAGCGCGTCATAGAAGCCACGACGGATTTATGCGTCGGTGAGTATGACGCCGGCCAGGTAAAGATGGAAGGCCGGAATATGTCGCTGGTATTGACACCCACGAAGTAGAGCGCAGCCCAATCGGTGGTCAGGTTTACGCAAAGCCGGTATCCGTTACATCGGATGTAAACGGCCAGAGCGGCGTGCGCCTTGCCGGGTGGTGGGTGCGGAAGCGCGTTTGTTAATAAAACCAAGGAGACAGGATAGTATGCCCAAGTTAAAAACACATCGAGGCGCAGCGAAGCGGTTCAGCCGAACCAAAAACGGCGCATTTAAACGTCAGCACGCCTATGCCCGCCATTTGAAGGCGGTGAAAAGTCCCAAGCGCAGGCGGAATCTGCGCCAGTCCACCTTATTGGCGGCGGAAGAGATGGTCCGCATCAAACGCATGCTCCCGTATGCGTAAACCAGGACACCCCTGTAAACCGTTTCAGCCGGGTCCGACATGCTTCGACGCATCATAAGACAGGTCCGGCACAGTAGGAATAAAGGATACCCATTATGCCACGAGCTACCAATAATCCGGCGTCCAGACAGCGCCGCAACAAAGTTTTAAAGCTGGCCTCCGGTTACCGGGGAAGCCGTCACCGTCTATTCAAGACCGCGCAGCAGTCCGTTGACCACAGCGGCGTATATGCGTACCGGGACCGCAAGAACCGGAAGCGGGAATTCCGGCGGTTGTGGATCGCCCGTATCAATGCGGGCGCCCGCGCGAACGGCATGAGCTACAATCGTTTCATGGAAGGGTTGCGCAAGGCGGAAATCGGACTGGACCGCAAGGTGCTGGCCGAACTCGCCGTAAACAACTCGGAAGCCTTTGCCGCACTGGTTGAACGGGCAAAAGCTTCTTTCGTGGAAGCGTGACCATGCGGATCGTGCCCGCGGTGGATATCCGCGGCGGTCTGTGCGTGAACCTGGTCCAGGGTGACTATGACCAGGAAACCGTTTTTTCTGAAAATCCGGTGGAGCAGGCGTGCCTGTGGTGGTCCCAAATGGAACGGGTCTTGACGCCCGGGGCGTTTGAAGACGCGGTGATACACATCGTGGACCTGGACGGCGCGCGCGCCGGCGCGTGCTGTGTCCTCCCGCAGCTGCTCGCCCTTGCCCACCACGGCGTCCGCTTTGAAGTCGGCGGCGGCCTGCGTTCTCTGGACGCCCTGGAAGCGGTATTCAAGACGGGCGCCGCCCGGGCCATCCTGGGTACCGCCGCGTACCAGGATGCCGGAATGTTGCGGGAGGCCTGCCGGCGCTGGCCGGGACGTATCGTCGCCGGTATCGATGCGCGCGGCGGCAACGTGTCCCTCAACGGATGGCTTGAGGATACCGGAACTTCCTCCGTGGCTTTTGCTCAGACCATGGCCGAAGCGGGCGTGGCGCGTATCATTTATACCGATATTCTGAGCGACGGCATGCTTGGCGGTCCGAACATTGACACCACGGCGGACGTCGCCCGGGCCGTGGAGGTTCCCGTGACCATCTCCGGAGGCGTATCTTCCCTGGACGACATCCGCAATGCCTGCGCGCTGGAAGCCCTGGGTGTGGACGAAATCATTGTGGGGCGCGCGTTGTATGTGGGCAACTTCACCATAGCCCAGGCCGTTGCCGCAACGAAAGAAGGGCTATGACAAGTCGCTTTGAAGGGGTCGCCATCATCGGCGTGGGGCTTCTCGGCGCCTCTTTGGGGCTTGCCCTGAAAAAAAACGATCCTTCCCTTTCCATTACCGGCGTGGGACGCACGCTTGCCTCTCTTGAGATCGCGCGGCGCCGGGGCGCGGTGGACCAAATCACGCTCGATGTTCGGGAAGGGGTCGCCCGTTCCCGTCTGGTGGTGATTGCCACGCCCACGAGCAGCGTCATTCCGACGCTTGACCTGGTGCTGGCTGCGGCGCCGCCCGATGCGGTGATTCTGGATGTGGCAAGCACGAAGGAGGCTATTTGCGCGCATGCGCAGCGCGTGTGCGGACTTCCCCGCCGTTTTGTCGGCTGTCATCCCATGGCGGGCTCGGAACTGTATGGTCCTGAAAATGGTACGGCGGAACTTTATAGCGGCAGCGTGTGCCTGGTTGAAAAGGATGCCGCTCTTGATCGTGACGCCCGTGAAGAGGTCTGCGCGCTTTGGGAATCCGCCGGCGCGCGCGTGGCCGACATGGATGTGCGTATTCACGACGCCATTCTTGCCAGAACCAGCCATGCGCCCCATGTAACCGCGGCGGCGCTGGCGCTGGTTGCCGGCGAGTACGGCGTGCCTGCCGAAATGGTGGGCAACGGTTTCCGCGATACCACGCGCATCGCGGAATCGCGTGCGGAACTATGGCGCGACATCTGCCTCGAAAACAGGTGGGCGCTGGCGGAAACGCTCTCCTCCCTGCAGGAATGGCTGCACCGTTTCGAGGCGTATCTGACCGCGTCGGACGGTCCAGGCCTGGAACAGTTCTTCCGGGACGGCGCGGCGGCGCGGGCGCGGGTGGTAAAACAATGAAGGGGGCATTCATAACCTTTGAAGGGTGCGAGGGTTCGGGGAAATCCACGCAAATCCGGCTGATGGCCGACTTTTTGCGCGCCCGGGGCGCGGAGGTGACTATTACCCGCGAACCGGGAGGTACCCCGTTGGCCGAGCGGATACGCGGCCTGCTAATGGAAACCTGTGAGGAAACCATCGCCCCGCTTACAGAACTGTTTCTCTATGAGGCCGCACGGGCGCAACATGTGCAACAAATAGTATTGCCCGCATTGCAGCGCGGCGCCATTGTGCTTTGCGACCGGTTTTATGACTCCACCACCGTATACCAGGGTGTGGGGCGAAAACTTGATCCTGCCACGGTCGGTCTCCTGAACCGCCTTGCCGCTGGCGCCGTCCGGCCCATGCACACCTATGTCTTCGACCTTCCCGCGGCGGAAGGGTTGCGCCGCGCGTGGGAGCGTGGCAGTGATGACCGCATGATGCAGGAGGCCGTGACTTTTCATGAAGCGGTGCGCGAAGGATTCCTGGCTCTTGCACAAGAGGAAGGCGATCGTATTACAATAGTGGACGCCTCCCGTCCCATTGAAATCATTCAGGAGGAGCTGCGGCGGCATATATGCGGCCTGCCGTTCATGGAGAACCGGTAACATTACCTATGAGCTTTAAGCAGATACAGGACCAGGATGTGGCCATCAGGTTATTGCGCGGTATCGTGCTCCAGGGCCGCATGCCCAACGGACTCCTGTTCTGGGGGCCCGGCGGGGTTGGGAAGCGGATGGCCGCCCATGAATTCGCCAAAGCCTTGAATTGCGGGGAAATCCCCGACGACGCCTGTGACGTGTGCCTGTCCTGCCGCAAAGTGGACCATGGCAACTTCCCTGACATCCTCCGTATCAGCCCGACCGGGAAAATGCGCATTATCAAAGTGGATGTCATTAAAGAGGTCAACGAGAGCGCAGCGTACAGGCCTTTCGAGAGCAATGTGCGTGTGGTCATCATAGAAGACGCGGACCGGATGAATGAAGCGGCGCAAAATCATTTTTTGAAAACCCTCGAAGAACCGCCCAGCAACACGGTGTTTATCCTGCTGACGGAGCGGCCCAGGTTTTTATTGCCTACCATCCGGTCCCGCTGTCAAAGTGTGCGCTTCGGCTCGCTGCGGACGGAAACCGTCGCCTCCATGCTCGCCCGACGCGCCGAATTAAGCGGGGAAACCTGTGATTCTCTGGCTGCGTTGTCCGGCGGCAGCATGGCGCGCGCCCTGCAATTGATGGAAACCAACCGACGCGAGACGGTCATGGATGTGGTGCGACGCCTTGCCGCCGGTGAAAATCCCCTGCTGGTGAGCGAGGGTTATGGCGCGTATATTCAGGCGACGGAAAAACGTATTACGGCGGAAGTCATGGGAGAAAAAGGCGTTCAGGTAAGTGAAGAGTCCGATGAGGAGGATTCCCCGGAAAAGGAAGAACTCGAAGCGCACGCCGCCGGACTGGTCCGGCAGGAAATGGTGGAACATCTGAAGTTATTCGACGCTTGGTATCGCGACGAATTTGTGCACAGTGCCAGCGGCGGTCCGCGTTTCAACTTTAACCGCGACTTGGAGAATCAACTGCCCGTGCGGGTGGACCTGGACAAACATGCCGAAAAATTGCAGGCTATTTCCGATGCGTGGAAGTATATTGAACGGAACATGAAAAAACAGCGCATCTTTCGGGACTTATTTTTTGTACTGGCCTCATAAGCCGGTGCAGTCAACCTTGAGTAGACGGAGCGAACACGCATGAATATTGCAAGAATCCGGCTGCGTAAGCCGCGCCGGGTAGTGACGTTCTCCTGCGGAGACCTGGTGCTGCAGCGCGATGACCACGTGGTCGTGGAAACGGATCAGGGCCTGGAATGGGGGTGGGTGGTATTGCCGCCGGAGCCTTATCCGCAGGAACAGTCGAACCGCATCAAATGGCGCGTGTTGCGCAAGGCGACGGCCACCGACGAGGATTCCTACCGGACCCTTGACGGCGAAGAGGCAAAAGCGCACGAACTTTGTTACAAGCGCATTCAGAAGCGCGGCATGCCGATGCGCCTCGTGGATGTTCAATATACCTTTGACCGGCACAAAGTCACCTTCTATTTTACGGCGGAAAACCGCGTGGATTTCCGCGACCTGGTCCGGGATCTGGCGAGAGAACTCCACAGCCGCATTGAACTGCGGCACATACAAGTGCGTGACCGGGCGAAACTTATCGGCGGTTTGGGCTGTTGCGGGCAGCCCCTTTGTTGCGCCACCTGGCTGGAAGGTTTTGTGCCCATTTCCATGCGCATGGCCAAGTGCCAGAACCTGTCCCTCAACCCCGGCAAAATCAGCGGTCAATGCGGCCGCCTGCTTTGCTGCCTCCAGTATGAAAATGAAGTGTATGAAAAGGGCGACCTGCAACCGGTCAAGCCGCTCCCGCTGCCTGACGACGGCGTTGATGATGCGCAATTGGCCGCCATCGCCGATGATGCCCCCGCCAGGTCCTTCGTCGTTGAAGCGCCCCAGAATGTTTCAGAGTCCGGAGAACGTCCCGGCGCACTGAAGCAAGGCGCTTCGGCACGTTCGGACGACCGCAAAAAGAAAAAGAACAAGAAACGCAAAAAGAAGCCCGATGGGAAGGCGGACAGTTGATTAAAGCTGTCGACACCCATTGTCATCTGCAAATGATGCCGTTTGACGGGGACCGGGAACAGGTAATCGAACGGTCCCTGGAAAGTCTCGCGTGGATGGTCGTTATCGGAGATGGTATTGTAGGCAGTGCGGACACGCTGAAATTGCTCCGGCCCCGTATCTACGGGACCGTTGGCTTTCACCCCTATCACGCCGCCGAATATGATGACGATGCCGAAAGCAGACTGGAGGAATTCGCCGGGACTCCGGGGATTGTGGCTGTCGGGGAAACCGGCCTGGACTATCACAACGAGTTCGCGCCAAGGACACGACAGCGCGCCTGCTTCGAACGGCAACTCGCCCTGGCGGCCCGGCTGCGTCTTCCGGCGGTGATTCACAGCCGGGACGCGGATGACGACACTTTCGCCATACTCCGCGACCATGTGCCCCGGTTGAAGGGGTGCATCCTCCATTGTTTTGGCGGTTCCGTGGATTTTGCCGAAAAATGCCTTGAACTCGGGTGTTTTATTTCTTTTGCCGGCAATGTGACCTTTCCCAAGGCGGAGCTTTTGCACGAAGCGGCGCGGCGCGTGCCCCCGGATCGTTTGCTGGCGGAGACAGACTCGCCCTACCTGGCGCCGCAACCTGTCCGCGGTAAACGATGTGAGCCCCAATATGTGTTGCATACCCTGCAGTATCTCGCCTCACTCAAGAGCGTCAACGCGGACACGCTGATCCGTCAAATAACAGAGAATGCTTGTGCCGCCTATAACCTGCCGCCGGTCTCTTTACTATCGGCCCCTGATGAATGCCCCTGAGCGCTTGTATCGACTATGATGCTGATTTAAGGGGCACATGTAGTGTAAAATGCACAGCATGGGCGCGTGATTCGTCTCGGGGTACTATTTTCTGGTATCACGGGCGTGTAGAATTGCAGGGTAACTATCCAGCACGCCATTGCGTAGGGTATCGTTGCCAAACTCCTCGTAACCGTTGAATTTCGCGCTTGGTAGAACAAAAAGGAATCTCAATGAATCCGGATAATAATGTGTTCAAACGCACCCTCGTAACCAGTGCGCTTCCTTATGCCAATGGCTATATCCATTTGGGCCATATCGCGGGCGCCTATCTGCCCGCGGATATCTATGTGCGGTACCGCAGGCTGCGGGGCGACAAGGTTCTGTATGTCGGAGGCTCTGATGAATACGGCGTGCCTATTACGCTCACGGCCCTGAAAGAAGGCATCGCGCCCCGGGAAGTCATCGACCGTTATCATACGGCGAACGCCCAGGCGTTTAAAGACCTTGGAATTTCCTATGATATCTATGGCCGTACCTCCTGGCCGCTGCATGTGGACACAACGCAGCAATTCTTCCGTAAACTGGACGAAGAGGGTTACATACACACGGAATCCGTGGAACTCTGGTATTCCCCTAAACTGGAGCGTTTTCTGCCGGACCGGTATGTCAAGGGAACCTGCCCCAAATGCGGGTATGCCGATGCGAACGGAGACGAGTGCGAGGCGTGCGGCGCCCAATACGCAGCCCAGGAACTGTTGTCGCCAAGGACAAATGTTCCCGGAGATGATTCCGCGCCCGTTCTGAAACAGTCCCG
>JAKJCY010000152.1:0-10135 GCA_022706235.1 Candidatus Hydrogenedentota bacterium
CCCTTTGACCACTAGGCTGTCGTCGAACGAGCGCATGAAACAGTCGCGCACGGTCGCATTCCGGCTGTTGCAGAGGTCGATGCCATCGGCGTTGTACCGCCAGAGACCGATCAGTTTGGTATGGGTAATCTGTATCTCCGAACAGTTGAACGCAGACAAGCACCACAGCGGCGGATCGCGCAGAATCGGGCCGTCGATCGTCACATTGGCGCAACGCACAAGATGAATGCAACCGCCGAAGTTGTCGAGGTACTTGCTCTCGTCAGTGAGCCCGAAGTACCGCTCCAGCTCGCTCGAGTCGATGATGCCCGGCCCCAGAATCTTGATATTTGTGGCGTCGGCGGCTTCAAAACAGCCATAGACCACGGCCCCGCCCGCCACATAGACGGTCTCATTGCTTTGCAACGTCACCCTGCCCGGGCGATGGATGCCGGGGCCAAAATACCGCACGCCGGCTGCGTGTGGGTCTACCGTCACCGCGGGCGGATTCGCGAACATGTGCAGGGCTTTGTGCCATCCGTTCACTTCCACGGTGAGCTGTTGCGGCGTATCCAGATGGAAGCGGATGCGGTTGCCCTCGACCTGTGGCTGAATACCCCGGGCCGTCGGCCGGATCGCCACCGATTCGATGGGGCGTGCGCTGACCACCTCGACCTCCACCGGTGCTGTCATATCCCAATAGACGAACGAAGCTAGCTCTGTCTGGTCGATAGGCCGCTGATACCCCGGCCAAACCTGATTAAACGGCATCGCCGACACGCGGCACACATAAACAGGCGCTGCTTGCCCCGCGACAGTTATCGTAAAATCCTCGGAGAGCGGCTCTTCCGGCGGCGCGGGATACACCGTCACGCTCCCCGCCGATGTTCCAGCCGCGTTTTCCGGCGCCTGCGCAAACGCGCCCGGCGTGCTTCCTAAAACCAATACCAGGGCAACAATAAGAATCGCTGTTGAACGTAACATGGGAAACTCCTTAGGAAGCATTTCGAATGAACCCTACGATATTCAAAGGTCTAACGAAAAGACAAACGATTTTGCCGCAATTTTGCGCGCGGAAAGGGTATTTCAACATCGGTGGAGGCATTCATGGGTTATTTGCACGTTCGATGGAGTAAAAGATAAGCCGCGAATCGCGCCGGTTCGGAATGGCGACTTTGAATCCCTCTTCACGGATTTGCCTGCCGTCTAATAGCCAGCTTTCTCCCGAATCATAATCCTCGAACTTCCATTGCACCCCCGGATCAACCGTCAAAAGTTCAAAGGTCATCTCCCGGACGTCGCTCTTCGCGCGGCGCAAGGCGAGGATCATCCCCTCCCGTTCCGCGGGAAGATACAGGTGATACGCCGTCCAGGCAGCCGGATCGCGTTGTGCGTGGGTCAAGGGGTAATAATCGCCAAAAAAGTACTTCTTGCAGCGTTGCGCCTGAAGGACATTTGCCTTGATCTGGAGCCATTCCTGCTCCGTCTTGCCAACGAGCCAGTTTTCCATGCCTGGGTTCAATGCGCTGCGGGCGTCATAGGTATCCAGGATCGTCCAGCCTCGCGTCGCACTTCCCTGAATCGGGAGCCAATGCTGAATCCCGTAACTGTGATCCTGCGTCGACTCCGCGGTCGCTTCCGGAAAACAGTTGTAATCGCTCCGCCAGAGTGGTTGCCCGCGCGAAATCGATTCCAGGTCGATGCGCCTTCCGCCGCTGGCGCAGTTGAGAATAGCCAAGTGCGGGAACGCTGCGCGAAGCGCGTCCCAAAACGCGAAATGGCCCTCGATGAACCGCATCTCGTTCATGCCCCAGCGGTCGGGTTCCGCCGCCGTTTCCAGGTATGGATTCGGTTCGATATTGAAATCCTCTTCGTACCAGTCTATGTTGTACTCACGGACCAGGCCGGAGACAACATCTACCGCCCATTTCAATGATTCGGGTTTGCCGAGGTCAAGAAGAAGCGTTTGCCCCTCACGGATCTGGCCGTCGGCGTTCCCCGTCAGAAAATACTCCGGATGCTCCAGCGTGATCGGCCGTCCGTGAATGGCGCGGCAGGGTTCGACCCAGACCAGGAACTTCATGCCCGCCGCGTGCGCAGCGTCGCTGACCGGTTTGAGCGTGCCATCATGCCAATTCGGGTTTGGCCGCCAATCCCCGGCCATGGGCCCCCAGTCGCCCTCGAAAACGGAATACGACGGCACAACCCCCGTTCCGTACCAACCGGCGTCAAACCAATAGACGTCCAGGGGAATTTCATACGTTTTGATTTTACCGATAATTTCAAGATGCTCCTTCGATGGAATCCCTCCCCAGACGACTCCGGAAACCGGCGCCTCTACCAGTTCGCCGTTGATGCGAGGCGAATACTGCTGCAAGACCAGCCTGCGAAACAGGTTCTGGCCATGGAGGATCTCCCCCTGCCAGTAGAGAACCATATTCAACGGCGACCGTACGGTTTCACCGGGATGAAGGATCGAATCGAAGTTTTCAACACCGGCCAGGATCGTTGATTTCCCTTCCCCCTGGTGATCAAAATAGGCGCGCCAGGCGCCGCTCCAGCCGAGCGCGGTGATCAGCCCGTCGCCGCCGGTCTGATAGTTGAAGAAGGGCAGCCAGATGGCGCTCGAACGTTTATCCGTCGGAATAAAGTAGGCGTGTGCCTGCGCCCAGGCGGCGTTTGTGGGCGTGTCCATGGCAATCCGGCGGCGTTTGTCCCACATCGAATTGTGCATGACCTCGCTCATGAAGTGAAAATCATCCTCGTGCCCCGGCGAGCCGACCGAACGATGCAGAATCGGCATCGAAGCGTCGGCTCCATGCCAACAGATATCTATTCCCCAGAAATCGTGAAGCTTTGCCGAATCGGTTTGACCATCGTTACGGACGCGTACCACCCATTGAAACGCGGGGAAGTCCTGAAATTCGGTCAGCGTCATTTCACAATAGAGCGCGGATTCCGCGTCCTTCCAGTGCAACACATGGACCCGCGTCCCGTCCTGTTGCCATTCCCCGGACACAATGGTTGCGGTCTCCACAGTCACCCAGTCCCGGCTGCTTCGTTCGCCGCACTTGAAGGAGAACGGAAGATCGGCAGTATAGCGTCCCGCGATGGCTTCCCCTTGTCCGAGAAGAAACCGCTTCCACTGCGCCACAAAATCCTTCTCCTCATCCGTCGGCCGTGACGAATAGGGCTCCACCGAAAATTCCTCTCCTCGCACAGGAAAAGGGAATCCCAGTATCAAGGGGAAAAAAAGCAGTAAGGCATATCGTTTTTTCATCATGTATATCCTGGGGCATCACGAGTTCTACATCACCTGGGGTGGCGATTCGGCGCAGAAAGGCACGCACGTTAAAACCATCATCGCAAGCGCAACGAAGCAACCTCTGCGCAATACAGGCTTGCTGCAAACAAGATTGCTTCACTTTGTTCGCAATGACAGGTATTATTCAGCCCTTGTTATTGGCGAAATAATAAGAAGACTATCTTGACGAACAGGGAACTGACATGTATGGCGCTTATTATAACGTACTCGTGATTTCAACACGAAAGGGTTGATTCGGGCAACCATCTCCGCGAACAGGCAAACCTCATGAGATTGGATGGAAAAGATACATCGGCATAGTTCCAGAGTATATATCCGCAGTCTCCCCAGTCCACCCGATGATTTTTTCTGTTATCCAGCCGCGGGGACCATCATATTCGACTAACATCTCTTTACTGCGGTCATAGTCAGGCACTCAGAATCCCTAGGACCGTTGATGCGCGTCAGATAGATTGAAATTTGCTTCAAAACCGAAATATTTATGAGTCAATAGATGTTTTAACAAAATGTGATGCTGAACTGTAGAACCCAGCAAGTCTATACAGTTTATGGTTAATTTTCGAAGGGTCCAGGCAGTGCCAGTCACTGTGCGACTGGCTCTAATGATTATGGTGAGTTTTGCGCTTCATGAATCACCAGTAAATTGATCGACAACAAACCACACAAAGGAGATATCATCCTATGTGTTCAACTACAGACTATCGGTTAAAGAACGTAATGCGCCTTTCTGTAGACCCTCGACGAGGGCTTCACGTTTGCGTTGCGCTATTGCTGGCCGCGCTGCTGTCGGCACCTTCGGCCCGGGCGCAGGTACGTTTATTAGAAAGCGAGGCGGTGGCCTCAGGCTTTGGCAGCGTGCGCCCGCCGGGACCCGGAGAGCCGTTAGGCACGGAAGTTTGCGGTCAAAGCACAGTGCCCATAGACCCAAATAGCGTAATCGCGTCAGACACCGCGACCTGCGCCGTGTCGAATGATTTCGGAGGTGGCGCATTCACCAGCGAATTCCTGCTCGACATCGATGATACCCAAGGTACCGTATCGGCGGTTTTCATCTCAGCCCAGTCCTCCTGCAACACGGATCCCTTCGTGCCGCCCACATTCCGACAGTCCAACAACCGTGCTGACAGCGGTGCAAACGTTACGGTCGAAGTGGAGGTGGAGGCGCCCGTTGTGGCTACTTTCACATTCAGCGGTGCGGTGGACGAGAACGTGGCGGCGGCGCCGCCGGGCTCTGTGGGTTCAGGCTTTGGAATAGGCACCTCCTCGGCCTCTCTGCGCTCGCCTGTCCTCTGCAACCCTGGGGTGAACTGTGATCTTGCACTTACGAATTGCCTCTCCACCGAAACCGGCCCCTGCCTGGAAGGTCTATTTCCCCAATCGTTTCTGCTGGAACCCGGTATATACCGGATCGAAGTGCAGGCAAATGTCCGGTCGGAGTCGAATACGGGTTTAGCGCTGGGGCTCGCGGCGGATGCAAGCGCTTCGGCTTCTCTGCTTGTCCGTTTCGAAGTGGAAGTGGAATGTGACCTGACATGGAACGAATCCGGAACCGGCGGCGCCTTCAGCGATGCAGCCAACTGGTCCCCCCCGCAGTCGCCCCAGGACGGCGATACGGGCTGCAACGATCTCCTCCTAGATAGGCCTGGCACGTACAACCTTACCTATGGCGCCGGCGCCGAGGCCGACAGTATCACCGTGCTTCAGGGAGAGCCCCATCTGACCGGCGGTTCACTTACCCTGGGCGGCTTGGACGACACCGCACTAAACGTCAGCGGCGACGCCAGCCTGAAGATAGACGGCGTGCTCGAAGCGGACAGTGTGCTTGTGAGCGGTACAAAACCGCTACTTACATTGCAGCCGGGCGCGTCGCTCACCGTGGTGACTGCCCTGGAGACGGGACGAGCAGCCGACGAACAAGGCGGGCTTAATCTGGGCGGAGGCGAAACGCAGACAACCCTTTCCGTGGCGGGCGGCATGACACTTGCGGGTACGGGAATCTCTCTGCTGTCCGGACTGGGGCCTCTTCAATTCGATGTGCTCGGAGACCTCTCCATGGCCGTCTTCCCCGGCAGCGATGCGGGAATGGCGCTGGGCCTGGTTTCAGACGCACCCACCGGCACGGTAAACTTCGTCGTAGCCGGAGCATTCAACGTGGGCGGCGCAGGTGAAGCCGCTGCGACTATGGCAGGACCATTCACCGGTAATGTTGACTCTATGCAACTGGGCCTGCTCCAAGATGGTATAGGTATTCTTAACCTTATAGAAGGCGCAACGCTGACCGTCGCCAATGAACTGCGTGTCGGCGTAGAAGGAACCGGAAGAATCAACGTGAGCAGTAACGCTGCACTCGCGGCGGATACCCTGCTGCTTGGCGGTCCGGAACCGGACAGTGCTGCCGGGACGGATGCGCCTTCTCAAATCACGGTGGGCTCCGGCGGCAATCTCACCGTGACGACCACCTTCGAGGTCGGACGCGACGTCAACCAACAGGGCCAGATTGACCTGGGCGGAGGCGAGCCGCAGACAACCGTATCCGTGGTGGGCGACATGACCCTCGCCGGAGCGGGAAACGCGCTGTTGTCCGGTCAGGGCCCCCTGCAATTCGACGTGCTCGGTGATCTTTCCATGGCTGTTTTCCCCGGCAGCGATGCCGGAATGGCATTGGGCGTGGTTTCAGACGCGCCCACCGGTACGATAAACTTCATCGTGGGCGGAGCATTCACTGTGGGTGGCGCGGGTGAAGCCGCCGCCACCCTGGCCGGACCCATTTCCGGCACCGTGAATTCATTGCAATTGGGTCTGCTCGAAAATGGTGTTGGCATTCTGAATGTTATTGAGGGTGCCTCACTTTCTGTGAACAGCGACGTTCTTGTCGGTGGCGCTGGCCTGGGCACATTGAACCTTACTGAGGGCGCCGGATTCCAGGCCGTCAACCTGACGGTGGATGGCCCGGCGGGCGAGGACGGGTCTGTGTTGCGCTTATCCGGCGCGTCCGGCGAAGTGTCCTCCAGGATGGACCTGGGGCTTAACCTTGTCGTAGGCAACGCGAAGCGTGGCCTATGGACCATGGAAGGCAGCACCCGGTTGGAGGCGGGCATCATCATCCTTGGTTCCCAGGAAAACGCCACAGGAAGCGCCACCTTGTCCGGTTCATTGGACATCAATGAAAACGATACGCGCACGGTTACGGTATCTGCCAGTGAAACGATGATGGTGGGCCTGAGCGGATCAGGCAGTTTTGCCTCTGCGGGCGTCGCCGATATTCAGCTTGGCGAACTGTCGCTTGCCGTCAACGAGGGTTCCACCGGAAACTACTTCGCCACTGGCGCCCAAAATGCCACCACCATTCAGGAAGACCTGGTTGTGGGCGGCGCGGGCAGCGCGCAGTTGGAACTACGCTCCGGAGGTATAGTCGCCGGCGCCTGTATCCTGGGCGCGGAGCGCGGCGGCTTCGGGAACGCCCTCATCGCTGAAGGCGGAGCCTTGATTATTGCGCCCCAATTCCCTCCTGAAGAGAAAGATGAAGAAAAAACGGAGGGTTCCGAAAAGACCAGTATCTCCTTCCCCGGCTTCCTCGAGATCGGGCGCAAAGCCAACGGCATCATCGAACTCTTCGATTCCGCAACGCGCCTCGCCTGTGACGAAGCAATCATCGGCGGGGATAACGCTGCCGCAGGCGGCACCCTCAACGTGGATTCGGGAGCCACCGTTGACTGCGGCGGCAGCCTCACGCTGGGCGCCGACATCGGGCCCGGCCTCGTGCGTGTGGCCGACAGCGCCTCCATGAACGTGGTTTCCTCCATTATCATTGGTCCCAACGGGCTCTTCATCACCGGGCTGGCAAACATCACTTCCGGCAACGTCATTGTCAACGGCCTCCTTCGTGTGGTCAACGGACTCCGCATTGAGCAGCCTTTGGAAAAAAGCGCATCTGAAATCAAGCTGGCTGGTGGCGGCCCCGCTGTCATTAACGGCAACCTCCAGGTGGGGCCCAGTGGCACCCTCGAAGTCACCGCCGGATCGGGAAATGCGCTCGTTATCACGGGCGCCGCCAATCTTGATGGCACTCTGACCATTGCCCTCCCGACCGGTGTCGCCTTCTCCGAAGGCCAATTGCTCGATATCATCCAGGTTCAGGGTGACGCTACCGGCAGCTTTGCCACTGTCACCTTTGCGAATGCCCCTCCCGGATTCCAAGGAAACGTCGAAGTTGGTGGCGGTACACTGCGCCTGCGCGTCACCAGTGGCGGGGCCGTGGACCCAGAGGGCGAAGGTGAAGGCGAGGGCGAAAGCGAGATTCCTACTGAAGGAGAGGGTGAATGGCAGGGTGAAGAGGAACCCGGACCATGGGGCTGTTGCACCACAGGGAATAAGAATCTGACACTTAAAGACCTGTTCACACGAGCCTTAGGAGACTGGCTGCTTGTCGGCATCTCCCTTCTGACTCTGACCGTCTCATCCTATTTCAGAAAGGAATAAAAGGTTATAATGCTAACCCTCCTATGAACTTGGCCCCTCTTTTAAACGGTTTCCAGCAGAATACAGAGAGGTTTGAGTCGGTTTGTTGCCATGTGCGGCCTACCCAAAAGAAAATCCCAGTAATGCGACAAGCACGGCATAGTACTTCAAAAAAGACCAAGGGGAATGTGGCATTGGAGCGACTCCGCGCAATTTCCTGGTTTCTGCTATACTGCAATTAAACCATTTATAGCAGTTGCCGGGTTCACATCAGGTATCCCTTATGTTTGCTCTACTATGCGGGAGTTGAACATCGGCAGGATATTTTGAGCCTACGCGAATAACCCAAGAAAGTATACGCCGCTCTCCACATGGCTGTTCTGTATAAAGCCTTTCCGCAGGGTGGTGCAGGACATAGGGAGGATGACATCGCAATGAAAACCCGAAGTGCCGACCCGTATTCATGTGCTTCGCCAGAAAAAAGCGTCAAAGAGGTCACGCTCATTGCGTTGGTACTGGGCGGGCTGCTTAGTATCCTCATGGCCGCAGCGAATACCTATCTGGGATTGAAGGCAGGGATGACGGTGAGCGCTTCCATTCCAGCGGCGGTGATTAGTACCGCCATCCTGCGCGGTATTTTCCGGCGTGGAACCATTCTCGAAAACAATATCGTGCAGACGATGGCATCGGCGGGAGAGAGTCTGGCGGCGGGCGCTATCTTCACTATCCCCGCGCTCTTGTTGGTGGGCGCCTGGCAGGAGTTCAAGTTCTGGCCCACCACCTTGATTGTGCTGTTGGGCGGGTTGCTTGGCATCGTGTTCATGGTGCCCTTGCGCCGAGCACTGGTTGTCGAACGGCCGGAACTGATCTATCCTGAGGGCGTGGCGTGTGCCGAGGTGTTGAAAGCCGGCCAGAAAGGCGGGAAAGATATCCTCTTGATACTTGCCGGGCTGGGTATGGGCGCTTTGTTCAAATTTTTCGTGACGGGGTTGCATGTTATGAAGTCGGTAGTAGAGGGGGCTGTCGGCATCGGCCGCTCCGCGTTCTATTTCGGTTCTGACATGAGTTTGGCCCTGGTCGCCGTGGGCTACATTGTCCGGCTGCCCATCGCGTCCCTCATATTCCTGGGGGGCGTCATCGGATGGGTTATCACGATCCCGATGCTCGGGGGTTGGGAATCCGATGCAGTCCCGCTCGAAACCGTATGGAGCCTCTGGTCGTCACACGTGCGTTTTATAGGCGTGGGCGCAATGCTTGTGGGAGGCCTGCATTCCATATGGCACGTCCGCGGCGGTATCCTGTCCGGAGTGACCGCGCTTCACCGTGTTGGCGGGAGCGCAAGCGCAAACGGAACTGCGGCGCGGCCGCGCACGGACCGTGACATGTCGCTGGCTTCGTTGATGCTGGTGTTTCTGCCTAGTGTTTTCGGAACGTTTTTTCTTTACGATTACCTGACCGGGAATTTCGGCGTGGCCGTGGCGGCCACGGTGGTAATGGTCATTGCGGCGTTCCTCTTCGTTGCGGTGGCCACCTACATTGTCGGTCTGGTGGGTTCCTCTAACTCACCGGTTTCCGGGATGACCATCTGCGCCCTGCTGCTCACGGCGGGCGTACTGCTGGCGCTGGGCATCCGGGGTGATTCCGCTATCGCGGCCACCTTGGGCGTGGCCGGGGTCGTGTGTTGCGCGGTCTGCACAGCGGGCGACGTATCACAAGACCTGAAGACAGGATGGCTGGTTGGCGCCACCCCCGTACGCCAGCAGTGGGCCGAAGTGCTGGGCGTGCTGGTCTCCTGCTGTTTCTTTGCGCCGGTACTCACCCTGCTGCATAACGCTTACGGGATCGGCACGGGCGGGCCGGACAGCCTCGCGGCACCGCAGGCAGGCCTTTTCGCCAGTCTCGTAGACGGCTTCTTCGGCGCGGGTACACTGCCCTGGAACATGATTGCCCTTGGCGCGGGAATAGGCGTGCTGTTGATCCTGCTGGATCGGCTATTGGAACGTTCGGGCAGCGCCTTCCGCGCCCATGTCATGCCGGTGGCAGTGGGCATCTATCTTCCCCTGTCCCTCGCAACGCCCATTTTCCTCGGGGGCCTTCTGCACCAAGTCTTCAGACGTGCGGGCAGCGGTAACAGCCCGGGACTTCAGGACCCCGGCCTCCTCTTCGGCTCAGGCTTGATTGCGGGGGAATCCCTGATGGGAATTCTGCTCGCCATCCCGATTGTGCTGGACATAGATTTGACGGTGTCGGAAGGCCACGGTTTGGTGTCGGTAGGGGTATTTGGTGCCATTATTTTGGGTTACGGGGTACTCGTCCGCCGTGCCGCCAAGCGAGGGTAAGTCGCTGTCATTGCGAACGAAGTGAAGCAATCTG
>JAKJCY010000152.1:10183-10811 GCA_022706235.1 Candidatus Hydrogenedentota bacterium
ATTGTTTTTCGTAACGCAATTGCAGGCGAAGTTGTACTTCACTCCTCCGTGATAGGTACGCTAACTCATCATCCATACTCTGACGTTCGCGAAATATAATGTTGCACCCGTGAAGGTCCACCACGCAATCCTGGTCAAGCGCCGGAATACACAGGACGGACCAACGCAAAAACGGAAATAGAATTTCAAGAGAGATTACGTTCCCAAATGGAATTTGGGAACGAGAAAAGGGAGGATAAGTCCCCGTCATTGCGAGCGAGGTGAAGCATTCTGGTTTGCAGCAAGACATCATAACCTCAGCCGGGGGGGGGTATTGGTTTTTTGAAACTCGTAACACACGCGGCACGCACTTTATTGAACAACTGAAATATGTTCTTGCAGGGTCACATACAGATCTCGCTGACGGGCGGTCATTGTTGCAGAATACTCACGGCATTACATTCGCTTTTTTGCTGTGAATGAATACGGTTTCCATTTGGAAGTCAGTTTGTCATATTCTACATTATCCTCATAATGTTTTTTTTAGATCCCTGTTTCTTCCTGTGATAGAATGGCGAGGTGACGATAATCACGGATACAAGGAAGCATTGATGAAATCCCTTGAATGCGATGCTTTGGCTGATACAAA
>JAKJCY010000153.1 GCA_022706235.1 Candidatus Hydrogenedentota bacterium
CCACATAAATACGCATAGAAGCGTCAAGCGTAACTTCCACGGGGTTATCCGTGGAAACAACGCTCCCGTTCCATCTCAGGAAGGCAAACCCGGGCGCCGCGTCGGCGCGAACCTGCACTGTAGTGCCAATGGGAAGCCATTTCTCGTATCGGGAACCGGACCAGACCCCGTCCACCCTGAGATCGCCCGGCCCGTGGCATTCCGCCACTAATTGGTAGGCGGTGATTTCATAGCGCGCGCGTACTTCCATGTCCTTGCCGACCGGAAGCTGAATAACCGGATTCGTGGATTCAATATCCCCTTCCCAGTGTTTGAACGTCCATTGCGGCGATGTCTTCAAGGCCCTTAGTTCGACGGACTGACAGGCGGTAAAGTCGCCTTCATAATAGCCGTCCACATTTACGCCGTTGACTCGCAGCCTGCCGTCGCCCTCCGCTATAAACGCGGCAAGTCGGCGCGGTGTCACGTCCAGTGTCCATCCGATTTGGAAGGAACCAGTATTGGCGCCGTCAACGGCAATCCGGTACGTTGTTCCAGCCGCGGCGCAGAAGCGCATCGTTGCGCCGCTCCGCTCCGTATAGGCAACCTCCTGCAAGCCGACGAGGGTAGCACCCGTGTAAGCGCCCATCAACGGGGTAAAATTACCCTGATACCCGAAACGCACCGAACCGGTCTGCGGCGCCGTCCAGTGGAACCAAGTGGAGTGCCGCGCGGGCTGGCTGCCGTGGGCCGGTTCGTTGGGTTCTGCCGTGGCGCCGCCATTCGCCCCGTCTTGAACGCCACTATTCCAAGCGGGAAGGCCCAGACTGTCCGCAAAGGCATCGTTAACATTCCAAGACAGAATCACGTTACCACTGGCCGCGATGCCAGTAGGCGGCTTGTAACCATCTACGACGATAAAATACAGATCATGGTCCATATTGAACGACACCTCGCTCTGTGACGTCCCGTGCGCGTCGTCATTCGACGCCACAAGGGTGAGCGAAGAAACATTGCTGCCTCGATACACGGCCAGGAGCGTATCGAAATCGCTGCCCGCCGTGGAAAAGGTTATCTTGGTGCCATACCCGCCGAAAAGGTAATTCGGCGCCTCAAAGGCCCACCAGATAGACTTGCCGCCCGCGTTCCCAGCGTGATTCGGCTCGCCGGGTTCCTTGGTCGCGGCGCCGGTATAGCCGGTGCTGCGCCCGCTGATGCTGCCAATAAGCGTCGTGTCATTGAAGTTATCCACCGCATCGGTGGGTACCGCGGACCAGTTGAGCTTCACCGAACCCACAATGTCTTCCCATGTTTCACCGATACCATCCACCGCAATCTTGTAATTGACTCCCGGCTGGGCAGTGAATGTGACGCGGCTGGTTCTGCCGCCTCCTTCGAAATCGTCGTTGGAGGCAACCTGGGTAAGGGCGTTCACCGCCGTGCCTGTATATACCGCCAACACGGTGTCGAACGTGCTACCGATAGTATCCAGGGTGACCACCAGAGGCACGGACTGGTTCCATTGATAGGCCCACCACAGGGAAAATCCCGCACTGTTGCCCGTGTGCGAGGGTTCACTCGTCTGCCGTGTGGCGCCGCGGTTGTCACTGGTTTCCGTGCCGCTGAGCCCCGTAATGGGTATGGCCCCCGAGAACGGGTCATTGGCCGGGGCGCTCACCTGCTCCCAGTTCAAGAGGGCAGTACCACTTTGCACGCCGCTGCCATAGTCCCTGCCCGCGACGGCGATTCTATAATTATACCCGGCGACGGGAACAAAACTGAGTTTCTCATAGTCTCGGGCGACCAGGGAAAGGGTGGAGAGTGTGTTTCCCGTGTAGACTGCAAGCACCGTGTCAAAATTACTTCCAAACGTATCCATGTACACACGGGCGTTCGAATAGGGGGTCCAGGTCCACCAGAGTGATTTCCCGTGTGGTGTCAATGCATGGGCGGGTTCGCCGGGTTCAAGGGTCGCATTTTGGTTCATTGCGACTTCCATACCGATGTTCCCGCTGATTTGGCGGCGATTGGCGAAATTATCATTGTCCCTGATGTTCAGGGTTACCGGGATATTACGGGGCGAGTTGGCCGCTCCCGGCGCCTCCACGGTAATGGACGCCGAATAGGTTCCCACTGGCTTGTTTGCCGAACTGACCTTTATTACATGCATGAAAGCGTCACCAAAACTGACCCCGGTAGATGGCGTCACTTCCAGCCAGTCCACGTTGTCGCGTATGGAATAAGCGAGCGTGCCACTGCCTTGGGCTGAGATGGTTAACGGCCATAGCGGCGGATCAAAATCTTTGTTGGCTTCGATAACTACCGAAGCGGGTTCCACGCCGATATTTGGTGTACCGCTTCCCGTGGCAAGCGCATTGACTGCGGGATCGCCATAGAGCGCATAGGTGAGCCAGTTATGCCATAGATAGGAATCTCTGTAGACGTTAAGCGCCATAGTGTCTTTCATGTCTTTAATGGCCCTACCGACCGTCTTGCCGGAAATGATTTCCTTGGCATAGTTGCGTGCCAATCCGCCGTTCATCCCTTTATCCAAGGCGCCCGGACAATCCCCGACGTTGTAGAAAGTGACTTCCGTTCCGGAAACGGTGGCAATCGCGCCATGTTTTAACAGGGAGAACCCGAGGTTATCATTAGAATAGGGGGAACCGTTAAGACAAGACCCCTGAAAAACGATGGAAGGTTTGGTGTTGTCAAGATTCGGGCAACGATTGGTATGAAACACGTCGCTTGCGCTACGGGGCGAACCATGGGTAGACCAGACCACCAGCCCGGTTCCGGTTTTCCAGACAGCTTCCACATTGTCCACCGTGCAGGGCGTCAATTCGGGCGCATATCCATAGTCCGCATCATAAATCCTGAAAGAAGGCCAGCCTGCCGGAGTGGCATGGTCAGTGCGGATACTTTCCATCACACAGGCATTATTGGTCGCGTCGTCCAAGGGTTCCGTCACCAGCATAACACGTTTGCGCCAGGTAAGATTGTCGCTGGAAGCACTCGCATAAGCCGCGTTCTTCGCAAGGATGGATTCGAGGGCCGCGATGCGGTTGCTGTCGTTGGCAAATACCGGAATCCGGCCCACCAGTACCTCCTGGAAAGTATCTATACCGCCCGGCCCGTGGTCCTGGGGCCACTCACCAGAAACGCCATTCCCGTTCAGATCCCAGTTTCCCGTTAATTCGCTATAGTAGGTATCGGTAGGAACAGTTATTGCCTGATTATAATACGCCGAATGGAATTGCGCTATTTTCATCGGCAACGTGCCCACATCCGGCCGAGGATCCCCCACAAGCAGGACATATTGAATGCCCATGGAAATATAATTGGTTCGCAACCACTGCCGCATGTTGTCCGCGGCGGTATTACCGCTGCCGCCGCCCCAGCCGCCCACGTACCAGTTTGGACCGGACAGGGAAGTGTACGTCCGCGTTTCCGTTACCGCGAGCACCTTGAATCGGGACGCATAAGTGTATTCCAGCGCTTTGAGATGATTCGTAGCGGCCATAATGGCGTCTGTCGTCATAATGACATATTCATAGGTAGTGGCTTTTGTCTTGTCCGCCGGCCGGGGATACCATTCCAGGGCCTGCCCGATATTGTCAAACCGCTGTGCGGCCTCCCCGTCCATCACCGTGTCGTTCATCACCTCTTCCGGCACCATCTCCTTTCCAATCGAAAAGGAAACGCGAATATGAGCGCTACGCACCACTTCGAGCAGTCCGGCAACCGGGTTGTAGCACACCGGATAGAAAGCTACGGAGGCGATGCTCCATTTGCGCATGTTACCCGAAGCGCCGCCAGCTACATTAAAATCGGGATATAAGGCGTCCGCCCCATACACAGTCATGTCAAACCCGTCCACAATCTGGCTTGGGTTGTCCCACACCTCAACAGATTTCGTACCGTCCCAAAACGCCACAGGCGGACCGGGTTGCACCCGCGTCCCCTCAGGCAGTTCCATTAACTCTGTTTCCAAGTCTTCAACTGTGACTGTCACCGACGCCTCATCCGCATCCGGCGGAATGGCCAGGGTAAACGCTTTCAAGGGCAGCACCGGCGCACCTGGCGTGGAATGAGGCTCACAGCCGTCCACCTCCGGTACCGCCAGACCGTCGGTCACGGCCAAGGTTGCCGGCCCGGAGGTGATAAACACGTCTATTGCCCCCGGTTGATGTTCTATCTGCACTTCCATCGCTGAGACCGAAGCTATGGCCAGGAAGATCACTGCAATCACGATACCTGCTGTTGTATGCGCTTTTACCCCGTGCATTATTTCTTCTCCTTTTTTGTACTTGAACTATCGAGAAACGTAAGTCGTATCTTTTGCGAATACCTGCTCTTAAAATCGTAGGCCGGGTGGAGCGCGCGCCAGTCCCGTGCCTTTAACCTAAGTGCAGGCCTGAGGCGGCGGACCGCTCGGGTTATCGTAAACACAGAGCGCAACCCGCCTTTTATCTGCGACGCAAGAAATCCTCCGTTCATTATCGTGACCTTATTATGAAACACTCCATTACGCCTGGTTTCGCTCTACCCGGCCTTGTAAACTATAAACACTGGATTACACTTCTATAAACAGGGAATGCTTGCAGGGTCTGCAAGCATTCCACTCACTATGAATTTCCTTATCGCACTTCTTCGTGATATTCGCGTTCCTAGTCCACCAGTTCCCAGCACAGAGGTTCCGATAAGCCTGAATTGTACCGGTAGTATTCGCCGTTCTGCCACAGGTAGGCCGCGCGGATGGCATACCCGATGGGGTTACTGCCCTGCTGCCAGCCGACCAGGTACCCGATGGCTTCGGGCAACACCATGCGCCAGTCGGTGTTCAAGTCCGCAGGATGCGGAATATCGGGAGCATAGAGGACATAGACATCCAATAATTCTTCGCACCCGATGACATTTGTCGGTGGATACAACCCTGCGTAATAGTTGAAATCTCCTGCAGGATAAACGCTGTTGACCGCCTGGAACTCCGCCAGGGACAGGGCATTGTCCAGGTCCACATCCAAGGCAAAGAGACTGTTAAGATAGGTCCAGGTCGAGGCTTCAAATTCCTCAATCGTGGCGACATTATCGCCGTCGAGATCCAACAGGTTCCAGTCGTTCATGGCGGCCGTGGCAGCCCCGCGTACCGTCTGGAACTGCTCTTTGGACAATACGCCCGAGACGTCTTCATGGCTCAGAAGCAACAACAGGCGGAAGACGGCATCCCGGGATTCAATAGCGCAGAGCGGCGGCACATAGCCCAGTTCTTCGGGGCTCAACAGGCCGTTGCCATCCGTGTCGAGGGCATCGAAATCCTCGGGCCACAGATCCGGCCACCCGGCCGAGGCTTCCTCCCAGGACAGGCTGCCATCGCCGTTGGTGTCGAAGGTGTCGAACCCTTCGAGCAGTCCGGCCATCGCTTCCTCAAGGAAATCGTCACCGGCCGGATCTTCGTTGCCGCTGGAGACGACAACGTGTACTTTCGATCCCATGGCGGCCGTTACGCCTTCTTCGGGATATTGGCGCAGAACCAGGTCTTTGTCCTCGGTATTACCGGTGCGTTCATAGCGGACCGTGCCCAGTTCGAGGCCGTACATGAGCAGGCGGAACTCGGCTTCCGAATAATCGTCCACGGAGTACTCCCCGGAAGGGGGCTCGTTTCGCGGCGTGTACGAGTGCCCGGTTACTTTGGGCACGGTAACGGGGTCGGGTTCGTACAGGGGTTCCAGGGTGTATTCCCGGTCGGTATAAACGGTGATGCTCGGATCCCCCGGCTTGGCCGGGGTCATCTTGCCGTTGCTGCGCCAACCGGCAAAGTGGAACAGGCCATAATCCTCTTCCGCAGTCAGTGTCACCGTTGTGGGGGTGGTCTTGCTGAACTGGCGGTGGAATTCACCGAACCCGTCCTGACGCGGCGGCAGGGTGCCCGGATTCGCCACATTCACCTGGATTAACGGCGTGAAATCATCCGGGGAGTTGATATACAGGTCAACGACATTCGGGGATTTGGGCTTGTAATAGATATCAAAGGTGAGATACATGTGGGTGACCTCGAAATCCGGGTTGTCCAGGCGTATCTCAATATCCGCCCATGCCGAAGGCGTGCAGTAGTACAGGCCGCTGCTTTGCAGTTCGGGTTCGTCCAGAACCAGGCTTAGCAGGGACGCTGTAGTCGGGTCGGTCTGGTCTTCTTTCCAAAGCCCATCATAGGCAGTGTAGGTGGTCTCCCACTGAATCGTATTCTCGTTCTCCTCGTTGAAATGGCGGAACAGATAGGTCTTGCCGCCGGAACGGAACCGCGATATGCCCGAATGGGTGTAGTTAATACGCAAGGTGGCGTTGGGATTCGGTGGTCCGGTATAGTTCACCTGCAGGTCATTGAGGCCGGTTCCCACCGTGATATTCGCCAGGCGCTGGTTTTCATGGTAAGGCGGAAAGGCGCCCAGACGCTTCAGGTTGATGGTCACTTTGCGGTTGCGGTTCAGTTCATCCAACAGGTCCTTGTGGCTGTCCTCCGACAGCAGCAGCGTGTAATCCGTGGCCCGGGAAGGCGTGCTCTCATTGGCCATCTGGATAAAGGCATCCAGAATGTCACTCAATTCTTCCCGGAACGGCGTCTCCAGCGTGACCTGTTCAGCGGGAGTCAACACGGGGGTTGCACGGGTTGACGGGTCAAAGGCCGGGTTCGACACGATGGCATCAAAGAAACGCTGGATTTGGAATCCGCCCGGAGCCGGGTAGGGCTGCAGCGTGCGGAACTCATAGGCCTTGGCCATGTAATACTGGTAATGGAGCAGCCGGTGCCGCACACGCTGATTCAGGTCCTTGAAGTACTGGCGCGCCAGATGGTCGCCCGGCTGATTGGCTGGATTGGCAATAGCGCCCTCGGCTTTCACGAGGGCCATCAAGGTGTCGCTGATTTGGGCCGTAAGCGTGGATTTCTGCTCCGATAAAGGCGCCAAGAGGTTTTCCACCCGGGTACGTTCCCGTGTCAGGGCATCCACTTTGGCGCATAGCGCCTGAAATGCGCGGTCTTTACTCTTGATTTCGTTGAGTATTTTGTTAACACGGTCCTGGGGCACCTTCTGCTCGGCCGCCGCCGCATTGACCGCCTTGTAGGCGGACATCGCCTCTTCGGCTTTTTGTTTGATGATGTCGAAATAATTGACGGCGTCTTCCTCGCTGTCAACCGTTTCGGCCTGCTGCGACTGTACTTCGGCGTCAAGTTGTTCCGATTTTTCCGGGACTTCTTCTTCTTCAAAGACCTGGGCGAAATCTTTTGCCTGTTCAATGGCGGCGCCGGTATCGCCCGAGGCCAGGGAGTCCAATACGCTTGCCCCGATGCTGACCGCTTGCATGGCGGGCACGGGGATGATTTTGCATACCGCCGATACCGCGGTCAGGGCTTGTTTCCACCACGGCACTTTGGCCTGTTCCTCCGCCTGGGCCCGCAGAATTGCCTCAAGGCGGACCATTTCCTGGTTCACATCCTGGATGCGATTATTCAGGTTGGCCACGTCAAGGTGCACCTGCTGTTCGCGGATAACGAGTGTGTCATAGCCTGAACGCAGCTCTACCAATTCATTGCGGTGCTGCTGACGGGACGCTGTCAGCGCCTCGGCCAGGTAGGTGCGGCGGGATTCGTCCGCCTCCCACCATTCGGCAAGGTACAGGGTGGGAATGGCCTGTTTATAGGCCTTCTGGAAGATCGTATAGTTGGATTCGAAGGACAGCATGGGCGTCCAGCCGGGAGGATTGCCGAAATAGTCCAGACCGCTCTCCAGCCGGTTCAGGACCGCCACAAATTCGTCCCGCTGCGCCCGAAGACCGTTGGCAACATCGGGCGGGAGAGGATCTGTCAGCCGCCTGTTGATAATGGCGATATATTCGGTGGCAATACCCTGGGCCAACTCGAGATGGCCGTTCAAATACACGTCTCGCAGATACATGAGCACAGGCTGAACCGTTTCCGGAACCACCCAGCCGCGCTGCATGGCCGGATCAACGCCGAGAGTGCCGTAGGAGCCGGGTTCGCCGGGGGTAGTATCGACAAAACCGTGCTGCCAATTACGATCGTATTGCTCTACATAGATGATACGTTTATCACCATTAGTACGTGTTACCGGCGGGTTGCCGTCGCGGTCTGTGGTGCCTGACGCGGGCGCCTTGTCGCCCATCCACAACCAGTAGGCCGGGTTCGGCACATGGGGGGCGGCCATGCCGGGCGTTACAGGATACAAGTTGCCGCCCGGACCGCCGGAGCGGTCGCTGTAGCCGCCCAGGTTGAAAGGCAGGTTCAAGGAGCCGCCCTTACCGCCGGTGCCGGGCTTGCCCCGGGGCGTGGTGGGCCCGGATTCATCGGGCCAGGCTTTAACGCCGTTGTTCCCGTTGAACGTAAAGTCGCCCAAGGTCACGTTGAAGTTGTGATACACGACCTTGTCCTTGAACTTATCCGCCTCATCTCCGACGACACTGTAAAGATAACCTTCCAACTGTCCGCTGATAAAGACCGGCGTGGGATAGGTGCCGCCATCTTCACCTTTGGCGCCGGGCGCACCGGTCTGACCGCGTCCGCCCTTGAGCATGAAGCGCTTTTCAATTCCCGGCAGGACAAGACGTTCCACAAACAACTGCAGTTTGGGACAGGCCATGCCCGTTGCGGCGGTGGTTCCCGGGTCGTCTGCCGCGTCGGGATTGTCAGGCGGTGTGAGATCAATCCGGGCGGTATCACCTTCGAACGCCAAACTCCGGGCATAAATATCTACAGCGGTTCCCGGCATTTTCAGTTCCGCGGCAATCACCAGTGTTTCCGCGTAGAGTTTGAGCGAACGGAGGTCGTGGGCGTCGTGAAGCATGTTATGCAGGGCGCTGCCGGCGCTGATACGCAGCTTCTTGGCGGAAACGATGACATCGCGCACAACGCGCTCTTCGTAATTGAAACGGATTGCCGCGCTTGACGTACGCGCGGTAATGGTGACGTAGCCCTCATCCTCTTCATTGGGCAGCGGCATGGTTCCCTGGATGATCTCCTCTTCGGCGCCAAGGGACGGCCTCGGAGAAATGACCACGTCATTACAGAGGCTGCCACCGCTGAGGGTTTCAATGCAGAAGGTGACCCGGAACGGCGTGTAATCCTCCGCGGACGGGGTGTAGGTAAACAACCCTTCGGCCGCGTTAAAATCAATTTCACCGGAGACCAACCCTTCGAGGGTATAGGTCAGGGTGGCGGGATTCGTTTCCGGAGGCGCGGTGACCCGAATGATAATCTGGCCGCCATATTCCGCGCGTAATTCCAGGGTTTCCTCGAAATTAAAATTCACGGCCGGGGTGTAATAGACGGTTTTCTGAACCGTGTCTCCGGCGAGGGCAACGATGTCGTAGGTCCGGGAGGCATACCAGCCTTCGAGGGGTTGCAACAGCACCGGATAATATCCAGGCGGCAGGTTTCTCTGGGTGTAACCGGAGGTGCGCCAGTCGGACCCCTCGATACGCCAGCGTCCGCCCGCCAGACGGGCTTCTTCGGGTTCGATGTACACCTGGATGGCTGCGGTAGCGCCAAACTCGTCTATGCCCGCCTGGGGGATGGATTCGTAATACAGCGTGGTTTCCACAGCCTGGCCTTCCCCGATAACCACGCTATTATCTATGGGCGACATCCATCCCGGAATATCCGTGAAATACAGGGTGTAGGCGCCGGGCCTGATATTGTCAATGCGCTGACCGGACAAAGCCCTGCGCTCGGTCTCGCCTTCAAAGAACCAGTATTGCGCGCCCGACGCTTCCGGGCTGGGTCCAAGGGTAACCTGCAAGGAACCGTTTTTCTTATAAAGCAGGCTGACTTCCTTTACGATGCCGTTCTGCAGGGATATGGGACAGGGCTCCGGTTCCGCCCAGCCGATGACCGGCTTGCATTCCAGATTATATTCCGTATTCACATGCGGGGCGTCCGTGTTCGAGGCGCCGCTGTTTTGCCACGCCGTCTCGAATCCGTCCCCGGTCAGCTTCCATTGCGCGCCGTATCCGGGCAGTTCTTCGGGATACAAGGTTACCCGCACCCCGCCCCGGGCGACCTGGCGGAACGCGTAGGTATAGGTGTTGAGTATGTCCGGTGCTACGGTAGCGATATCTTCCCCGTTTACGGGTTCCCAGCCATTGACGTTATTATGGGAGAGCCGGTTCTGGCCCAGCGACGCGTCCGTGCGCGTGGCGCCGCTGTTGGAGAAATACTGGCCCGGGTCGGCCTGCCACTGCACGCCTGCCGCAACGGCTTCAGGGGGGGTGACGGTGACTTGCAGGCTGCCGCTCTTAGCGGGTATGGATGAGGTAATCTGAACCCACTTGGTTCCCGGGATGGTAAACCAGTCCAGCAGATGCGAACTGCCATAGACTTTGCCGGTTACCAGGTTACCGGAACCTGCAACAGTGACTTTACCGGCAAGAGCCTGCCGGCGCCACACCTGTTCCAGGAATCGTTCTTCGCTATCCGGCGCCGAGGCGATGGACGGAGTGGCGCCGTTCGGGCCGGTGCCGACAATACCCAGGTACATACCGGCAAAAAGTTTGCTCGAATTATTGGCAGGGTTCGGGCTTGCCGTTCCGGAACCGCTGGCGGTCCAGGGCAGGGTTCCGGTTTCTCCCGGGTTCGGAAAATAGTCCAAGTTTACCTCGTTAAGAAACAGGCAATATGTTTGCAGGGTGAAGGCATTTCCGGATCCGCCGTAAAGTATGCGCACCTTGGGTGACGGGTCATAAGCAGGGTCGCCCTGGAGCACGGGGTTTTTCCGGTA
>JAKJCY010000154.1 GCA_022706235.1 Candidatus Hydrogenedentota bacterium
GGGGTTGTGTTACTGGCCATGTACGCCTTCACGACGGCGCTGAACGATGCCGAAACCCACGCACGCACACCAGGCACCGGGGGTATGGCCCTGGAGGCATCCGAGGCGTCCGTCAGCGCCCAGGCATTGCTCCAGCGGGCGGCAGTGGTAAAAGCCTTGTCTGACTCGGTTTCCATCCGGGAGCAAACGCCGGATACCCCCCAGGAGGCCGAATATCGCCGCGCCCTGGAAATATTCAACCATGACTTGAACGCCGCCCTGAGCGCGTTGCAGCGCAATCCCGGCAATATCCGCGCCAACCAGGTCATGGTGATGAGCCTGGAACAGCAGTTGGAGGGGCTGCGCGACCTGTATCTGGACCGCACCTATTAGGGAGTTGTTGACCATGGGATACGCCAGATGGTAGGGATTCGCGCACGCCGCCTTGCAATGGGTGTTCTCGGGTCACTGCTGTGGGCCGTCCTCGCCCGGGGCGAAATCATCCAGCGGATTCAATCCGGCATTGAAGATATTGCGCGGGGGATGGATTATGTCGGGCAGCGTGCGGGCGAAGTGTTGGGGCCGGGGGTCGATTTTTCCCAAGGCGTGACCAACGCCTTTGTCGCCCGGAGAACCTTTGATGAACAGTACTCCCTCGGGCCTGCCGCCACCGTCATGGTATCCAACGAATTCGGCGAAATCCAGGTGAAGGTTTGGGATGAGCGGCAGGTCCGGATTACGGCCGCCATTGTGGCGGGCGCCGACACCGCCGTTGCGGCGGAACAGGTGGTCCAATTGATTGAGGTCCGGGTTACGCCGGGTATGGACCACCTGGAATGCCGCACACACCTGCCTGAAATTCAAGGGGGGAGCCAGGTGTCGATGGTGGTGAATTACCAGCTGACCATACCGAAAGACGCAGGGCTGGTGGTGGACAATTTTTTCGGCGATGTCCGGGCGGAAGGACTGGGCGGTGCCGTGGTGGCCGATGTTCAATACGGCGGCCTGACCTTGTCGCAGGTTGCCGGAACGGCGCGCGCCCAGGTATTGGGTGAATTCCCGGTCAAGGTTGAGGGCTTGAAACAGGGCGGTTCTTTCAAGTTACAGAACGCTTCCGCCGAGTTCAGCGATTTCGCGGGGGAACTGTCCGTCCAGCATTTCCGCGGCGCGGTAAGTTTCAGGCAACCGGCGCCCCAGGCCGTCCTGCGGCTGTCAAGCGACAGCGGCCAGGTACGCATCGTGCTGCCGTCCCATACCAATCCCGACCTCAATGCCACCCTTTCCTATGGCAAACTGGAGTCGGAACTCGATGTGACCCGTCAACTGCGCGGGCGTCAACTGCTGGCCCGCCATCCCAACATTGAAGCGGACCAGCGCATCAGCATCACAGCGGCATTCAGTGATATTTCGATTGAAGTGGAAGGTTCCAATGCCGAGAAAATAACCGCCGCTTCAGAAGGCTTCAAGGCCTTCACGGACGTAATGACGGAAACGATACCCCTGTCCGAAGACAATTCCATGGTCATCAGCGCCATTCCGGGCAACATCTATATCGAAGGCGTGGATGACGACCAGGTGGCCATTTCCGCAACCCGGGTGGTCTGGACCCCCTCCGCCGCGGCAGGCATGGACGCTCTGGAGGCCCTGGTCGTGGAAACAAAACCGAAGCCCGGCACCATCGCGCTCAGGACGGCTGTCCAGCAGGATATGGCCGCCTTCAAGTGCCAATCCTACCGCGTGGATTTGAACGTGCAAGTACCGCGCTCCATGCTGGTAACCATTCAGGCAGCCGAAGGCATCACCACCCTGGAAAGCGTAGGCGCCGGGGCGCAGGTTAAACAGCATAAAGGGGAGGTAATCATCGAACGCGGGACGGGGTTGTTTACGGTCACGAATGATGCAGGCGCGATTTCACTGAAAGACTGCCAGGGAGCGGCCGAAATCAACACCCGGTACGGCGTTACCACCCTTGAAAGATTTCAGGGCAACGTGCGCGTCGATTCTGAGGAGGGCCGGACCTACATAGATACCCCCGGCGGCGACATCTACCTCCGGAACAGGCGCGGAGACGCCCGGTTGTTATCCCTGGAACCCATTCGGGGAAATTACGATATGCTGGTAGAAGAGGGGAATCTCAGCGTATTTATCGCCCCCGCGTCCAACGCCGAAGTGACCATACGGACCGAGAATGGACGCGTACAAAGCGCGCTGCCCTTGTCCGGCTCCCTGAAAGGAGAGGTGCAGGAGTTCTTTGGGCGGTTCAATGACGGTACGTATACCCTGCGGCTGGAAACCCGGAACGGCGATGTGCTACTGAACTGACCCTGCGGAGGCAACGAACGCCTCACAAGCCGCAGCATTGGAAACGCATGCCTGCCCGCTTACAGGGACTGACCGTCGCGGTGCATCCGCTATACATATGGAAGAAAGGGACTTGAATCTATGGCGTGGAAACGTATTGCCCTCCGAATCATGTGTTTCGCATTCCTGGGGCTGCTCATCGAATTGTTTTTTACCGGGCTCGGCCCCGCCATTACCCGCCAGGACTGGGAACTGGAAGGGGATTGTTCCCTGTGGATGATTCCTGTGTATGGTCTGCTTGGAATCTTTGTCGCACCCGTATCAGGAGCGCTGAAAAAACGGCACGTACCGCTTGTCCTGAGGGCGGCCCTGTACATGGTGCTGATCTTTGCCGTGGAATATCTGTTCGGGGCGCTTTTCGATTTTCTCGGACTGGAGATATGGAACTACAGCAAACGCCCGCTGAATCTCCACGGTTATATAACCCTGACCTACGCCCCCTTCTGGTATTTTCTCGGTCTCTGTCTGGAATACCTGTATCGCAAACTCGATGCCTGCGCGGCTGCCTGGGCTGGCGGCTACGACGCGGATGCCTTGATGCGATGCGGGCTGGATTCCTGATCTCTACCTGCCCGCTGGACGGTCTGAATCAAGATTAATCCACCGGCTCCGCCGCTGGTAATTAATTTTTCACCAAGTCAGGAAGGACTTTTTATTCTTGTGGAATATTTCAAAGAGGTGTTTTTGGGGGTGTAAAGCGTCTGTTCACCGTCGGCGTGTAAACGACCCGTTATTCCCCCGAACTGTCTAAACAAGGCGGTTCTACCTCTTTGGCATTCGGGAATAATCAGATACGTTTGCCCCGAACAAAGGCAAGGTTGATATTCCGTGTCCGGTCGGTTATACTTTTTTTTGAAGGTGCGATTCCAGCATTATTTTAGGCACAGCACAGAGTGTGCCACGGTCGAGTTAACCGGTCCCGAGGGTATAGGACGGAAGGGACACATACCGATTCTTGAAACGCGCCCCCATGCAGGGCGCGCCGGGTGAGAGCGTAGTATGCCTCGGATACAGTTCCTGTTTATCGCCGCCGCTCTTGTTTTGGGAATTCTCCTGGGCTTTTTGGGCGCATATGCGTTCAACCGACAGGAGCACGTTCCCGAAACCATCTTGAGTACAGAGACGCCGCCTGCGGCGGTCCCCGCCACAGAACAGACCTCCCTGCCCCGGGAAGAAACGCCTGTGCCGGCAACACGGGCATTTCCCGAACCCCAAAAACCGGACACGGCATTCCCCGTCATGGTCTCCGTATGCGGCGCAGTGAAGTCTCCGGCCGTATACCGCTTCGAGGAGGGCCGGCGCGTTCAGGCGGCTATTGATGCGGCGGGTGGCCTCACGGCCGATGCGGACTTGGGCGATATCAATATTGCGGCCCGGCTCCTGGACAACAGTACCTTGTATATCCCGTTCCGGGTATATGCGCGCCAGGACGGCAAAACCCTGGTGGCGCGAAGGACCGCCACGGCGGCGGAGATGAATCCCGGCCGGTACACACGCAGCGGTTGGCGGGAAACAGCCCCGGCGGGGCATTCCGCACCCGTTCCGGCGCAAGCTTTCTCGGGGAACGCCCCGGTGCCTGCCCGGGCCCAGGCAGCGCCCTCCCCCGCCACGCCGGGCCTGATCAATCTGAACCGCGCCTCCCTGGAGGAACTTCAGGAATTGCCCGGCATCGGCCCTAAAACGGCGGAAAAAATTATCGCCTATCGGGAGGAACAGCCGTTTCAGCGAATCGAGGATTTGATGGAAGTGCACGGGATTGGCGATAAAAAAATGGAGGCCGTCCGCAGCCTGGTCACCCTGGAATAAGGCCGACGGACACTCTGTACACCGGACTTGCCAGTGCTTTTCGATAAACCGGGCACTGCATCCCCCCGCCTGTGAATCATGCGTACAGCCGCAATCTTTACCCGGGACAAACCGCCATCCAGGCACGCGCCCCCCTTCACAAAAGCAACTGCCTATCAGGATTATTCCGCCAGTGTGCCGCCATGGTACCATTAAGGGGTGGACTATGATACCGACAGGAACGCCAAACAAATGGATAAGGACAATGCATATCCGGAGGTGACCGGTTTAAAGAGCCAGGTCACGGTGGTCATTCCCTGTTTCAACGCGGGCCACCGGCTCAAGGCCACCCTGGACCGGGTGTGTCCCCTGGTAGACCGGGTTGTGCTGGTGGATGACGGCAGTACCGACGGATGCACAGACAGTCTGGAAGGATACCCGGTTATCAAATCGGTGCTTCCGGCAAACCGGGGCAAGGGCTATGCCCTGATAGAAGGCATACACCGCGCGCTCGCGTTACCGGACACCGGGGCGATTGCGCTGATGGACGCCGACGGCCAGCACGATCCCGGAGATTTGCCCGCCCTCTTCGATGTCTACCGCAGGCATGATGCCGACCTGGTGATAGGCACCCGTCAACTTGACCGGGCCCGAACGCCCTGGCGCAGCCGGTTCGGCAATCAGGTTACCGCCTGGGTGGCCGGGAAATTGCTCCGCTGCCCCCTTTCCGACACCCAATGCGGGTATCGCATCTTGTCCCCGCGCTTTGCCGGCGCCTTTGTCACCATGGTTTCCGGCGGCCGGTATGAAACCGAGATGGAGATGATCCTGCTGGCCGTCAACGGCGGATATACCTTGTTGTCCGCGCCTGTGACCACTATCTACGAAGCGGGCAACAGGAGTTCCCATTTCCGAAAGGTACGCGATTCGTTACGCATCTATGGAACCTTATGGCGGGCCCTCCGAAACCCCGATACGGCACCGCGTAGCCGGAGGCGCATGTAACGCCCAAACAACAGTGATGCACAGGAACAGGTACTCATGGCATGGAACCCCGGATCATTGTTACGCTGTTTTGCGGCGATCCTGATCTGCTCGGTATCCACAGGGGAAACCTCCCCGCCGGCGGAAAGCCCGCAGGCTTCCCTCATTTTAACACGGGGCCATCCCGACAGGTATCAACCGGGCGACGCCGTCGAAATAGTCGTTACCATCAATGGCTGGGGAATTGAGAACGTCCGTGCCCTGGGCCTCCAGGAAACCGTGCCTGAGGACTGGACATTGCTCGCCGTCCAAGCCTATGGGGACACCTTGCCTGATATCTATCCCGAACCGGGCGCCAGGCCGCCTTTTGAATTTGTCTGGATTTCACCGCCGCCGCTGCCCTGTTTGTTTTCCTATACCGTCCTGGTGCCGGAAAACAGCCGGAGAGAAAAAAAACTGTCCGGTGTATTGCTGTACCACCTGAATGCCGGCCCGCTGCGGACCCCCCCGACCGTGACCTATATTTCGGGGCCGGAACCCGAATCCCCGGAGATACGCTTACGGGGGGATAATTCCATGGAAGTCCCCAAAGACACGGACTGGGTAGACCCGGGGTATACCGCGCTGGATTATGATCATCAGGATATCACCGGACAGGTGACCGTCACCGGGACGGTGGACACCAGCACACCGGGGGTATATGCCCTGGAATACCGGGTAAGCTCTGTTTCCACCGGTCTTTCCGCAGCCGTCACCAGAACGGTTCGCGTCGTGGGGGATTCAACGCAGGGTTCAAAAGAGGCCCGTCTTAATAATGGCCCGCCGTTTCAACCTGATGCTGTTTCCCAACCAGAGGCATCACGCACCACACCGCCCTACCGCCGCCGTTTGGAAAAGAACCGGCCCTCCGAAGCCACGCCTGCATCTTCTTCACCGCAAGCGTTTCCGGACCTCAGCGGCTATCACCCCCTGCCCCTTGAAAGGCCGGACAGCCCAGAATCGACCAACGAGGAAAACGATGAACCAGGAAACCCTGTAAAACAGGAAGGAAAGGAACCCGGCAAAACAGCCTTTGCCGGGGCGGGTGGAGATTCCAACCTGACCCATGAAACGGAAAGGGCCACGGCCTTTCAACAGGAAGGCAGGGACCGGATGCGCCATGTCCCCGACACAAAAAAAGCGGCACGTCTCCCCTGGATAGCGGGAATTATTGCTTTGCTTCTCCTCCTGGCAGGGGCAGTACTCGTTCGGTATGTCATGTCCCGACATTTAGCCTTACGAAAAAAACGCAACCGGCTCTGACCTACGCACCGTTCCCCGTCTCATCCTCCTCGTCTATATGCGTTTCTTCCCAAGCAAAACGCCAGCCGGGAGCGTGTTTATGAATCCATTCCTCCACTGCGGACCGCCCCAAATCCTCTCCAGCAAGTTCAGATGCAATCCATTTAAACCGGGCAATCTCCTCGCGTTGAGAATGAAGCATACGTTTCATACGTTTTTCCCGCCACCGCTTGGCGCAATTGGCCTGCCAGTCTTGCAGGGCTTCATTAAAACTGACATCGCACCCCAATTCCTGTGACATTTCATACTTATGGCGGTTTATTGCGCGACGTTCCGCTTCCGCTATCATTGCTCTCAGCTTGGTGTAATAGTCGATAGAAGCATCATTTTCGGAATAACAAAGTGCAGGTTCCATTTTTTGTCCTCAAATCGTTTACACAATACCAAGATTTTAATAGAAATTGTGTCCAGTGTCAAGCATTATTTTACGGAATACAGCAAAGAACCTGCCTTTCACGTAACAGAGATCGAACCTCTGACATCTGCACCCTCTTTGCATCACTCACCCAATAGAGTAGCCCATGAACAGAGATGACCCGCAGTCAAGTGCGAACAAGCATAAACACAGTTCACCCGCTCCAAGACGACATCCTGTCCGGACAGCGACTCAAAGCGGGTGAACCCTTAAAATAATACACGTACAGCGTCCCCGCGCACCAGTAACTCTGTTTCCAAGGAGGGATTATTTTGCTGCGGAAGCTTCCGAAGCGAGTTCCGTGACCGCCTTGTTCAGATAGGCAACACAAGCGGCAATGTCCGGCACATTGTTGTCCCAATTGTGTTCGTATTCAATGGAGAACACGGGGTTTTTCACTTTTTGCCGGATGACCTCGGCAAGAATGGCTTTCATATCCACCACACCGGTCCCCCAAATAACATCATGGGCGTCCCGTTTGCCGGCTTCATTCAGGTCTTTGATATGGAAGGAGATCAGCCTGCCGTCAAGGGCCTTGACCGCTTCCACCGAATCCAGTCCGGAACGCACCCAGTGCCCCGTATCGGCGCACACACCCAACCGCTCACTTCGTCCTTCCAGGGCTTCAACGGCCACCTTGTAGTCCCAATAAAGCGACGGCTTGGGATGATTATGAATGGCGACGTTAATCCCATATTCCCCTGCGAGTTTGTCCACAAATTCCAGATTGTTCCGCGCGGGTTCCGAAACGATCGTTTCGATGCCCATGGCCTTGGCGAAGTCAAACACTTTCCGGGCCTCTTCTTCATTGGCGGACAGGCCGACCACACCATAGCAAAGCAGGGTAACGCCCGCCTCTTTCAGCTTTTGCTGGGCGAGCTGGCGGTGTTCTTCGCTCATGGTATGCTCAAACTTTACATCTTCCGGCAGGTCAGCGCTCAACCGCTGCCCCGGGAAGGCCTCCGCATACTTCAGGCCGATGGAGGCCGTTTTATCTATGGCTTCCATGAACGTGAAGCGGTTGAAACTCCATAACTGGCACCCGACCCGCCATCCCAGCGCTTCCACGGCCGACAGGTCGGCGCCGGTTTCGGCGCGCGCCGTAAAGGATACAAACAGCGTCAGGGCGGCAACAAGCATGGTAATCACAAAGACGGAACACATGGCTTTCATTTCTTTCTCCTTGATGTTACATACCGCTATTCCCCGGTGTCTCTTCGGGAACACCGGCACTCTTGCTACATAACGACATTGGGCCTTATCATATCATCAGACGGGGGCGAGTTTGAAACAGGCCGTTACCTTCGACAGCGCTTACCGTACATTGTCAGTATCCGGAAATCTTCTTTAATGTGGACGTTGCCCGCGCCCCATGAAAATATAACAACACCTGAGCAAAAAATGGGACTACCTCCGGCGCACGCCAAATCCACGATCGGTGTACCTAATCCTGAACCGCGCCGGTGGCTGTCCCGTTTTTTTTTGCGGCCGTGATGTACAGAACCGAAAAAATTCGGGACAGTTCCGTCCCGCGATTGCGGCCGATGTCGAATATGGTGTATGCTCAGTAGCGGAAAACGACCACGGGAAAAGCCCGGCGTGCAAGTAACCCGGCAGGAAACAGGAGCGATGAAACAAGTCTTGGTAAAAGGCGGCAGCGTGTGCATTGAAGAGGTGCCGGCGCCGGCGGTGGAACCCGGCACGGCCCTGGTGCGCGTCGCCGCGTCCCTCATCAGCTCGGGCACGGAGTCGGGATTCCTGTCGGAGGGCGGCACGGCGGGATATATGCTCAAGAAGGCCAGCGACCCCCTGAACATTGAGAAAGTAAAACGGAAACTGGCCACAGTCGGGATCAAAGGCACCCTGGAGATCGTGCGGGATAAACTGCTGGAGTACCAGGCGCCGGGATACAGCACGGCCGGCGTCATTGTGGACACGGGACCGGACCTGCCGTTTTTCCGCGTCGGGGACCGTGTGGCCTGTTCCGGGGTGGGCTATGCCTGTCACGCGGAATATAATGTGGTTCCCCATCAGTTGCTGACGCCCATTCCGGAGAAGGTGAGTTTCGACGAGGCGGCGTTTGTCAGCTTGGGCGCCATCGCCTCGCAGGGGGTGCGGCGGGCGCAGCCCGGCTTTGGAGAAACCTTCCTTGTTTCCGGGCTGGGACTGGTGGGACAGTTGACGGCGCAAATCCTGCGGGCCGCGGGATGCCACGTCATCGGGTGCGACCCCGTCGCAGCCCGGCGCGAACTCGCCGCGTCCTTGGGCGCGGAAGCCGTGTGCACGCCGGACGAACTGGAAGGGGTCACGCGGGAACAAACGGCCGGCTACGGCGCGGACGGCGTTCTTGTTTGCGCGGCGGCGAAGGACAGCGCCATTACGAACCAGGCGCTGGACCTGTGCCGCCAGAAAGGGCGCGTGGTGGTGGTCGGCGCCGTGGGCATGCACCTGGAACGAACCGCCCTCTACGCCAATGAGCTGGATTTTATGCTGTCCTGTTCCTACGGCCCCGGGCGGTACGACCGTCAATACGAGGAGCGCGGCTTGGACTATCCCATCGGCTATGTGCGCTGGACCCAGGGCCGGAACAGGAGCGAGTTTCTGCGAATGGTGGACACCGGCCGCGTCCGGGTGAAGCCGCTCATCAGCGTGGCGGAACCCGTTGAACTCGCGGAGAAGGCCTACGCTGCGGTACTGCAGGGCGGCGCTACCCTCGCCGCGTTGCTACGCTACGGCGACCTGTCCGCGGAAAGTACGCCGGCCGTCCCCGAACACGTCTTGACGCTGCGCGGCAAGGCAACGAAAACCGGGGAAACGGGCGTCGCCGTCATCGGCACCGGCGCCATCGCCACCCGTTTCCACTTGCCCACCCTGGCCGACCTGTCCGGCTGCCGGCTTGTCGCGGTGGCGAACCGTTCGGGGCGGAAAGCCAGGCAATGGGGCCAGCGCTTTGAGGCGGCGTACTGCACTACGGATTACCACGACATTTTGAAAGACCCCGGTGTGGACGCCGTGATTATCGCCACCCGGCACCATCTGCACAAGGAGATGGCGCTGGCGGCCATCGCGGCGGGTAAGCATGTGTTTGTGGAGAAGCCCCTGGCCCTGAGCGTGCCGGACTGCGATGAAATCTGCGACGCCGCCGAACGCCAGGGCGTGTTGCTGACGGTAGGATTCAACCGCCGCTTCGCCCCCCTCGCGCTGGCGACGAAGGCGGCCGCAGAAAAAATGCCCGGTCCAAAGACCCTCCTGTATCGCTGCAACGCCGGGACGCTTCCGCAGGATCACTGGGCGCTGGATCCCGTCGAGGGCGGCGGGCGCATCCGCGGGGAAGCGGTGCACTTCTTCGATTTCGCGCGCTGGATGCTCGAGGACAATCCGGTTTCCATCCGGGCGGAACGCGTGAACGCCGACCATCCCGCCTATGAGAACGATTCGCTCACGACGCTGCTGCGTTTTGCCGGGGGTTCCCTCGCCGTCATTGTGTACAGCGGCGCGGGCAGCGGCCTGCTCGCCAAAGAGCGCCTCGAGATCTTCGGCGGCGGCGCCAGCCTCGTGCTGGACGATTTCAAAACACTCAAGCATTACGGCGTCCCGGGCAAAGACGTCTCCGTCCGTCGCGTGGACAAAGGCCTCGGCGCGCTCCTGCGCCACTTCATCGCGGCGGTGCGTGGACAGGAAACGTTGTCCGTCACCGGCCAGGACGGCCGCTGGGCCACCTATATCGCCGAAGAAGCGCTCCATAAAGCTGGCGGGGTACAGGAGGAGTAGGATGGGTAAGACCCATGCCCCGCAACAGCGCCGGGCGACCCTTCGCGAAACGCTACCAGGCCGCCCGGCCTCCTTCGTGTTTGTCCGGAATCCCGGAACAGGATAACGACCGGGTCATCACCGGCGCG
>JAKJCY010000155.1 GCA_022706235.1 Candidatus Hydrogenedentota bacterium
GCCATGCCCATGCTCCGGTACCGCACCCGGGACATCGCCTCCATTGATATCTGCCCCTGCGTCTGCGGCAGGACGACCAAGCGGATGTCGCGCGTGGTAGGGCGCTCCGACGACATGCTGATTATCCGGGGCGTCAATGTGTTTCCTTCCCAAATCGAAGAGGCGTTGTTCAAGGTGGACGGCACCTCCCCCCACTATCTGATTGAAGTAGCGCGTCCGGGCACCCTGGACCAGGTAACCGTCAAAGTGGAGGTACGCCCGGAATTTTTCTCGGACAAGATGAGCGACATGCAGAGTCTTCGTGAACGGCTGGACCGGAGCATTCAGGCTGTGGCCGGCATTCACGCGCAGGTGGAACTTGTGGCCCCGCAAACGCTGGAACGGTCCACGGGCAAGGCGGTACGCGTCATCGACCTTCGCGGCAAACTGGGGTAAGCCCGGCTTATTCGTGGCGCAGCGCCTCGACGGGATCCATGTTGGCCGCCCGCAACGCGGGGTATATGCCGAATACAATGCCCACAAAGCCGGAGATGGAGAACGCGAGCAGGGGCGCCCAGGGCGTGACGATGGTAATCATGTCCGCGACACGGCTTATGATGAGGGGAATCATCACGCCGATAACCACGCCGATGAGCCCGCCGGTACCGGAGAGGATGACGGTTTCGATCAGGAACTGGACGATGATATCGCGCCGTTTCGCCCCCAGCGCCCGCCGGATGCCGATTTCACGGGTGCGTTCGGTCACGCTTGCCAGCATGATATTCATGATGCCGATACCGCCCACCAATAATGAAATGGCGGCGATGGCCCCCAGCACGGTATTGAATATCTGTTTCGTCCTTTCGGCCTGGCGCAGCAATTCCAGCGGGACTATCATTTCATAATCCCTGGTGCGCCGCTGCCTGGACAGAATATCGTCAATGACCATGGCGGTCTCTTCCACGTCTTCCAGGCGTTCCACCTGTATCACCGCTTCATGCAGTTCGACGCGTTCCGCTTCAAAAGTCCCCTGGCTGCGCCGGACCAGGGTTTCCCCGAAGCGGCTTTTGGCGGCCGTCAGGGGAATATACACACGGGGCGCATAGTCGTCGGAATTGCCCTGCGACGCCGCGCCGGCCGTGGATACCGCCCCGGATTCCACGGATGCCACCGCCGGTTCCACCACGCCCACCACCTTGTAATAATCCATGGCGATGCGCACATTCCTTTCAAGAGGCGAGGAAAAGGGAAACAGCCTATCGGCCACCGACGTACTGATCACGCACACGTTGACATGCCCGTCATGCTCGACGGCGGTGAAGAACCTGCCGGCGCTGACCTGCAACTTCCGGACTTCGGGATACCAGGGCCTGACCCCGATGATTTCCGCGTCCACCCGCCGCGTGGCGTTCCAGACATGATTGCGAATGATGCGTCCCGGGGCCAGAACCGTCACACTCGGTATGGTGTCCTGAATACGCCTCATGTCATCATACTGCAGCCCATACTCGGAAATGCGGCTCTGCTCGGAGGAAATGCGTTCCGTTTCCGCCGGCTTGACGCTGCGCAGAATGATGTTCTGGCTGCCCAGCCTCCGTATCTGCTCTTGCGCCTCATACCCGGCGCCTTCCCCCACCGCCAGCATGGCAACCACCGAACAGACCCCGAACACGATGCCCAGCATGGTAAGGAACGAACGCAGCCGGTGCAGCCACAAGGTTTTAAACCCCAGCGCCACGGCGCGGCGTAGTTTGCCGAGGGCGAAAAGGGACCGGATACCATGGAGGTTAATGGCCGCCATTACGCGAATCCTCTTCCACACGGCCGTCCCGGAGGCGTACGATACGGTCGGCACGCCGCCCGATGTCGCCGTCATGGGTCACCATGATAATGGTCTTGCCCTGCTCGCGTAACTCGTCAAACAGGCTCAATATTTCCCTGCCCGAACTGGAATCCAGGTTGCCGGTAGGCTCGTCCGCCAACAACAGCAGCGGGTTGTTCACGAGCGCCCTGGCGATGCCCACGCGCTGTTGCTGGCCGCCCGACAGTTCCATGGGCTTGTGGTGCAGGCGCGCGCCCAGCCCCACCCGCTCCGCCAACAGTTTCGCACGGCGGTTGCTTTCCGAAGACTTGCAGCCCTGGTAATACAGGGGCACCTCGATATTCTCGAGCACGTTCAATTGCTGGATGAGATTATAGGACTGAAAGATAAAGCCGAGCCGCGAGCCGCGAATTTCCGACAGGTCATCGTCATTCAGGGTGGACACGTCCGTTCCCCCGATCAGATAGGCGCCCCGGGTCGGCCGATCGAGACAGCCGAGCACATTGAGCAGGGTCGATTTGCCACAGCCGCTCGGCCCCATGATGGCCACATATTCGCCCTGATACACTTCCAGATTGATTTCGTGCAGGGCATCCAGCACCGTTTCCCCCATGTAGTAGGTTTTGGTAACCTCCCTCAAGGCGACAATGCATTCACGGTTCATCCCGCTGGGGCTCCCTCGGGTTCCCGCTCTTTGCCTTTATTTTTACCCTTGCCGCCCTTTTTCTCTCCATCACCGTTCTCTTCCCCTTCCGGTCCCTTGCCGGAAGCGGTCGGAGCGCGCAGCAACACCTTTTCACCGGGCTGAAGCCCTTCCTTAATCTCGATAAACGAGATGTTGTAGTCTCCGGTCTTCACCGGCCGCTCCTCCACCCCCAACACGCCATCAACGTAGCACAAGGTCTTTCCATTGACGACATGCACAGCGTTCAATGGCACCTGAAGCACGTCATCCAACACATCAATAATGATTTCCGCTTCCGCGCTCATGCCGGGTTTGAGCCAATCAATTTCACCGTCGATATGAATGACGGTGCTATAGACTTTCAGGTCCGGGCTAAGCCAGCGGTTTTGTGAATCCGGCAGCACGGCGATTCGGTAGACTTCCCCCGTCAGCTGTTCCTTGGGATAGGCGTCGACCCGGATACGGGCCTTCTGCCCCTGACGCACTTTTTTGACGAAGGATTCATGCACCTGCACCCGGCAGGCCATCACCGAGGTATCGGGAATGGTAAAGATAACCTGGCGTTCCCGTATGGTGGCGCCCTCTTCTATGGGTTCGCTGCGATAGCTTTGTTCTCCCGTGCCATAGACGACGAGTCCCGTACGCGGCGCTCGGATGACGCATTTCTCAATCTGCGTGGCCAGTTCCTCACGCTTTCTGGTCTGTAACTTATGGCGTGCTTCGGCCGAGTTTTTCTTGGCTTCACTCTGGGCGATGGTGGACGTGGCCAGTTTTTCGGCGCGCACCAGTTTGCGCAGGGATTCCTCATAGTCGGACAGCAGCTTCTGTGCCTGCTTCGGAAACTCATACTTGATGAATAAATCGCGGCTGGTCTCGGCGGACTGTCGGGCGATCAATTTCCGGTTGTAACCGCTCTGGTCCGTATCGAGCTGGGTTTTCATGACGAATTCGCGCTCAAAAAGGCGCTTGGTCCCTTCCAGTTTGTTCTCCGCGAGCCCCAGGTCCTGGATGGAGAGGGCCAATTCATCTTCCAATTGTCGCAGTTTCTGCCTGGCCTCGCCATCACCCAGTTTTTCCGGATGGGCATACTCGGTAAAATCGATGGCGGCCACATCGCGCTTTTCCGACAAGGATGCCTCGGAAGTGTCTGTCAGGGAGAGCTTCTCCAGCAGCGCTGCAGCCAGTTGTTCCCCGAGATATTTGTCCAGGTCCATTCGCGCGAAACGCACCTCCAGTTCGGCCGCCTTGATATTGCTCTCATTTTGATTCAGCTGAATTTCATATTGCTCTGTGGCTTCCGTCAACGCGGCCATGGAACTCTGATATTCCAATTCCTGGGCCAGTTGCCTGTCCACCAGTTCTTTGGAGTCAAGTTCCACAAGGACCAGCCCCTTTTCCACATCTTCCGGCGTGATAAGGTACCCTTCCTCGATCAGCGTCAAAATTTGCGTACTACCCTGCACCTCTGATTGTATCTGGAGGGAATCCCGCGCTTCTATACTCCCCCCCTCCAGCACGCTGATTTCCATGGGTCCGGCAAAGGCACTGAAGGAGGCGGCCTTGCTGGTATCGGTATCGGACCGGAGCAAATATCCCCCGACCGCCACTACAGACAGTACACATGCCATCACCAGCGCAAACCGAATTAAAAAGCCTTTGCGAAAAACTCCTGTATTGCGTTTACCCATCAAAATACACTCTTTCGTTTATAACCTCCAGTTAAGACACTGCCGGAACCGGTATGGTTTCACTCTTTTCAGTAATTTAACAAAACGCTCTAGCGAGGTCCGGTGTCGGTACAACGCAGGTCATGTTCATGCCCGCATTTAGCAGAGCCCGCGCAAACCGGAATGCAGCGATTTTTGGACCAGACTTGTCCCGGGAACGCACGAACCTGTAGTCGTGCCTGTGACACCGTCCACTGCGTGGAATATAAAAACACACAATTCCGGTTTCAGAAAAAACAACCCCGCTGATCTTCCCCCCCTAACGAACTTTTCATCGGCGTGATGCAAAGTAGAAAACGATGCGTTCCCCTTGCATGTTTCTGGCCACGCGTTCAGGTGCCCTCCATACCCGCCCGGCGCCCCCTTACAAATCCTCATTGAAATGGACGGGCACCTCAACTTCAACAGTCCCGGCATCCACGCGCGTTCTCCAGGATTCGGCAATCGGTTTGATTACCGTGGTATAAGCGACCCAACCCATGACGATGATAATACAGACCGTTCCCCAGTTGATTAATTCATTGACCCAACGCGGCGTGCTCTGGTCCATGGAATACGATTTGAATGCCCGGCCCATGAAATTGAAACGTGCACTGTTCTGTTGCGTCCGGGTACAAATCAAATACTGGTCACAGAAGGGTTCCGGTTCCAAATCAAGAAAACGACAGTAACTGCGCAAAAAACCGAGCACATAGGCATTACCCGGCATGTTGTCAAATTGTCCCGATTCAAAAGCGATAATATGTTCCGGCAAGACGTGTGTTTTACGGGAAACCGCCTCTACGGAAAACCCAAGCACTTCCCGCCGTTCTTTCAAAAGCATGCCGGGAAAGAGTGTTTCTTTCATTCCGTTTCATCCTCCTCGGGCAGCTCCTCATCGGACAGTTCTTCCCCGGGTATATCCTCTTCCGGATCATCCTCATCATCGGAAAAGTCCACATCGAGTCCATCCGTTCCGGATGAATCCACGAGAATATCCCGAGCCTTGCTGCCCGTGTGGGGGCCTACGATCCCTTTTAACTCCATCATGTCAATTAACCGTGCCGCTCTAGTATACCCTACACGCAACCTTCTTTGCACCATTGATATCGATGCCTGCCCGGTTTCCAGCACCACACGGATGGCCTCGTCTAATTTCGGGTCGTCATCCGGGTCGCTATCCAGTGCTGATTCCTTGTTTTTACCAAAATTCGCAATTTCATCGCGATATTGAGGGGGGGCTTGCCGTTTCAGATAGGCAATTAAACTCAGCATCTCCGCATCGCTGACAAAAGCGCCCTGAATTCGGACGGGCTTTTGCCCGGCGGGCATGAAAAGCATATCTCCCAGCCCCACCAAGTTTTCGGCGCCGATTTCATCGAGAATGCATCGGGAATCCACCCGCGAGGAGACCTGGAACGAAATTCGTGCGGGGAAATTCGCCTTGATGACACCTGTCAATACATCGACGGAGGGGCGTTGGGTTGCTATGATGAGATGAATGCCTACAGCCCGGGCAAGTTGCGCGAGTCTCATGATGGCCTCTTCCACATCGGCCCGGGCCAGAATCATCAAGTCGGCCAATTCATCGATAATGCAAACGATGTAAGGCAGTTTGCGCACGACATTCAACGACTGTGTTTTTCTATGCCCCTTGCCCCCTTCCATCTCGATTTCTCCGTTTTCGACGCTGGCGTTGTAAACATCGATATTCCGCACGCGCAAGTCCCGAAAGAGCCGATAGCGCTCTTCCATTTCCGTGATCAGCCATTGCAGAGCGACTGCGGCTTTCTTCGGGTCCGTGACAACGGGGGTAATCAGGTGCGGGATATCGTTAAAGATGGACAACTCCACCATTTTGGGATCGACCAGCATCAACTGCAATTCATCAGGGGTATGATGATACAGGAGGCTCGCGAGCAGGGCCTTGATGCACACAGTTTTGCCGGCACCGGTGGCGCCGGCGACGAGAAGGTGGGGCATGCGCGTCAAGTCAGTAATGCAAACCTCGCCCGTGATATCCTTCCCCAGGGCCAGATCCAGGCCCTTGCCGGGCCCCGCAAAAACCGGATGCTCAAGGAGTTCACGTATGACCACCGGATCCCGCATTTCGTTGGAAATTTCAATGCCTACCCGCCCTTTTCCGGGAATGGGCGCCTCTATCCGCACGCCCTTGGCTTTGAGCGCCAGGGCGATATCATCCCGCAGCGCGAGGAAACGATTGACTTTCATTCCGGGAGCAGGCTCAAGTTCAAAGCGGGTAACGGTAGGACCGCGCGTAACATCGGTAACTTTGGCTTCCAGATTGAACGTCCGCAGCGTTTCCTCAAGCTGGTCCGCCATCTTGCCCATGATTTCGCTGAGATTTGGAATGATATGACGTTCGGCGCGTGTAAAAAGGTCTATGGAAGGCCGATGATACTTTTCGGGATACTCATACCCCTCCGGCAATTCATCTTCCGTTTCAATCTTGCGACGCAACCGCGGCCCGCCCGGCTTGGAAGTCACTAACTTATCCGCCACGCCTTCCTGCCGCAGGGAAACCCTGCGATTCCCGCCTTCCGACACTTCAGGCAGGTCCGCCTCGTCCGGACCGCCATCCGTTTCTTCCCCGTGAGAGGAGGGTGCGCGCCCTTCCTCCGAGACCGGGCTGTCGAACAATTCCCCCTGGGGCGGCGCTTCCCGATAGGCGCCTGCCCTGGCATCCCGTGAATCTACCTCGGGGATTTCACCAAACGGCACACTACCGTGACTTTCCCCGGAATTAATGGAGCGCGTCGGCACCGGGCCAATCTGCTTGCGCCTCTTCAGCGGTTTTACCGTGTCACGGTCCGTTCCCGCCGTGGCGTTCATTCCCGTTTCCTCCGGCGGAAACAGACTGTCGGAATCCTGAGGCAAAGCCTTGGTGGAAATATGCGGCCATAAAAAAGAAACGACCCGGGCCACTACACCCCTTTGTATCCGCGTGGTGGAGGTATCCTCGTGAGTGGCGGCGTCCGTACGACCTGAGCCCGCAACCGTATTCGATACTTGAGACAGCGCCACGGGCGGCTGGGTTTCAAAAAGCCACAAAACACCGCGGCTGGAATTTCGGCATCCCAACCACAAACTTCTCATGAGAAACAGGCAAGGCCTGCGAAGTATCGTGAGGAAGTGAACGAAAAGAAAGTCGGTGGCAATCAAGAGGCCAATCAGAATCCCGATGAAGCCCATAACATTCGAGCCAATCAGGCCGAACCGGGGGAATAACAATTGCTCGGCGATGAAAGCCCCGAACACCCCGCCCGGCTGCGCATTTAAACTGCCCTGAATCTCATTGAGGTGCAGCATCGCCGCGGCGGCAACGACCAACAACAACATGCCCATCAGTCGAGTTGACAACCAACCAAACGGAAAGTGGGTAAAGAGCACAAACCCCCATAGCAGGATGACGGCATAGACCAGGTGGGCGGCATCTCCCACGAGCACGGCAAGAATGCCAACGATAGCCGCCCCCGGCTGTCTAAGCAGATTCGGCACATCCAGCATGCCGTCAAGCGGGCGCCCCGCACTGCCCGCGGCATCGAAGCCATCTGTAACAAGCGCCAGGAAGATGACGATTGATATGGCAATCAGTACTAGGCGCACCGGTATACCCTTCCAGTAACTGCGGACATAACCGCTATCTCCACAACTGAATTCACCCACAGAACCCAAACAACTTAGGGGTATTGTAACAGAATACGCCTCAAAATGCAACAAAATATTGTGTTTCACAAAATGCAGGCACAATATATAGACATTTTTAGGGCCATGAAAAGTGAAATAAGAAAGAATGGCAAGACATGCCGAAACGAAAAACGGGTGCGAAATCCTTTTGCCACCCGGGAAGTTCGACTTTAAGTACGGAACAGCCACTGGTGTTATTGGCGCTATCCCCGCCCCCATGAGCGTATCATCGGAATCACAGGGGTCTTGCTAAGGTCACGTTGTGCCAACTTCGGGCAACGAACGCATCAGGACAAGGCAGCATGTTTCTCGTGTATTTTTTCCGCCAACCTGTCGAGAGCCTCGAAATCTTCTTCGCGGGGCAGTCCCTTGCACATGACGGCATCCAGCACTTCCACCTTAAGGTTCTGAATAAGCGCTGAGAGTTGTTCCACCGCCTGGGTGCCCCACCCATAAGATCCGATAATCGCGGCATACCGTACTTTGGGCTTAAGCGAATTGGCCAGGTGCGTGGCGGCGAACACATTGGGATGAGGCCCGAAATGTACCGTGGGCGTTCCGATAATGATCGTTGCGGCGTCCACCAGCGCCATGGCAAGCGCGCCGATGTCCGTGACGGTAAGGTCAAAAGGCTGCACCTCAATGCCTTTGCGGGCCAGGCTGTCGATAAGATGGTTCACCATGATTTCGGTGCTTCCGTGCATGGAGATATAGGGAATGACCACCTTGTTGGCGACCGTGTCTGAAAGCCAGGAGACATAGGCATCGATGATCATCCGGGGCTTGTCGTAAATGGGGCCGTGGCTCGGGGCGATAAGGGCACAGTCAAGCTTCTGCACCTTGGCGACATTGTTCTTGACGATTTTGCGGAAGGGCATCATGATCTCGGCGTAGTAGCGTTTGGCCGCTTCACAAACATGGGGATCCTCTCCGGCATACATTCGGGATGTCGCCAGATGCGAACCAAAAAAATCACACGAAAAAAGAATCCGGTCTTCCGGCAGGTAGGTGCACATGGTTTCCGGCCAGTGCACCCAGGGGGTGTAAACAAATGTCAGGGAACAATCACCCAGCGAAAGGGTTTCCCCCTCGGCAACGGTCCGGATCCGGGATGCGGGTAAATGAAGATGATCGATCAGCATATCCTTTGCTTTGACCGAACAAATGACAACAGCCTCCGGATACAGGGCGAGTACATCAGGCAACGCTCCCGCATGATCCTGTTCCGCGTGCTGGGAAATGACATAATCAATCCGGTCCACCTCTTCCAACTGACTTTTCAGGATGCTCGCCATCGCCGGATCGGCCGTATCGATCAGGGCGGTGGCTTCGGAACCGCGCACGATGTAAGCGTTGTAGCTGGTGCCCTCCGGAAGGGGTATCAACGAGTCAAAAAGCCTCCGGTTCCAATCGACGGCACCCGCCAGGCTCACACGATCATTTATCTTTCTTGCTCTCATCTCAACCTGCCTTTCATTCTTGACTTTATTTTTATCCGTGTCAAACAGTCCGGGCACCTGCCACGTCCAAATTCAGAAATGACTTAGCCCGTCAAGCGCTGGACATGGACACGAAAATCTATGCTGCTCCCATACCGATGAAACATCTCAACGGTGTTTTCTGTTCCATGCTGCACGGCCAAAACACACGAGCCCTGTCTGACCCGCTGCAACGATGTCCCGAAGTATTGTCTTCATTTTGTATCCCGCTGATCAAGATCGCCCCTCTTCCGTGGGTACGCTGACCAGGCGGCCCATGCCGTCATAGGCATAGGCGGTTTCGTGGCCCAGGGGTCGGTCAGCAGTAGTAGATTGCCGTTACTTATCATGAAATTTTCCATCATTACGTCTTATTTCGGTGTCCCTGAATCACCCAGATTATTTCTACGCTCCGCGCCCGTCAACCGATCCCGGTTGTCATAACCGTACAGCCAGTAACTGGCATCGTTATGGTCCACCCGCGTGATGTTGCCGCCGTCGTTCAAAGTATAGGCCAGCCCAAAAAACACCGCGTCCGTTGAGGAAAAGGGGACTGTCGCACGCGAGTCCGCCCCCGCGAACGAGACGGGACTGTCCCCCTTTTCCGGCACTACGTACTGCGCACCTTGGCCCAGGCCGTTATACGCGAAGGTCCACACCTTACTGCCCGGCGCTGTGATGCTCGCCAGTTCGCCCCCGGGGCGTACAGGTGTAATTCATCGTGTGGCTGTTGCAGTCCGTCATAATATTTATACCCACTCTGAATGATCACAAGTACACTATAGGGCTGGCAACATGTCAACCATAAAAAAAGTCAATCGAAGAAAGTTTCGGGGCGAGTTCCGAGGGTTCCGGAACCCCTTATTTCGTAGTCTGTCCCTGAATCACCCGACGGCTGAAGTCTTTAGGCAACGGCTGCTCGGCAAAGAGAAAAATCAGTGGTTCGCCTTTTTGCGGCATCCCGGCGTACCGCCCACGAACAACCATGCCGAGCAGTCAATTCGGCCTATAGTTATCATGCGTAAAACCAGTTTTGGAACGCGATCACAGCGGGGCTCCCAACGACACGGCATTTTACAGAGCCTCACGCAAACCGCAAAACGGCAGGGAAAGGATATCCGAAGTTTCCTTAAAACGGTGTTGACCGAAGACACAGCCACCGCACAAAAAGAACTTTACAGAAACAAAAGCGACCCATAGCATTTTCCTCCCCTCAAAAAAACGCAAACAACAACTAAACTGTTACGTATTCTTATGTCTTAATTCGTAGTCTGTCCCGAATGGCACTAACTTAAGGTTTTATGACATATCTGCTTCTGTGTGGTATCTCCTTGAATAGATGGCGGGGTTGGTTG
>JAKJCY010000156.1 GCA_022706235.1 Candidatus Hydrogenedentota bacterium
TTGAAAGAATACCGGTATTGTGTATGTCATAAACATGTGTCGTGGCGCGGTTCCCTTCAGCGGCTGTTTTACCAGCGGGCATGAGCGCCGAAAACAACTTCCCGGGAGAAAACAACGTATGAAAATGTCGATGTTTGTCGTAACACTGCTTTTAACGGTAACAATGGCGGGCGCCCGGGCGGAGGAGGATGACGCCATCATGGGCAACTACCAGGGCGCGTTTACCTCGCCGGACTGGTCCTCCCGATATATTCGCGCCCAGGTGGTGGCTTTGAGCGAGGTTGCGCACCGCGCGGTGCTTTTCATCGGCGTCGACGAAGCATCGGCAGCGCGCCTGGAAATCAAGGGCCGCACCCGGGACGGGATCGCCGAATTCAAGGATACGCTGACGCTGGACAGTCTGGGGGGCGCCCATGCCTTTGAAGCGCGCATAGAAGGCGAGACCCTGACCGGAACCCTCAAGAAGGAGGGCGCGCTGCCGGCCGCATTCGCGCTCAAGCGTGTGTTCCTGCAACCGCCCACCCTTGACATGGCGCCGCCGGAAGGCGCGGTGCTCCTGTTCGATGGCAGCAATACGGATCTTTGGGAACGCTGGCCCAATACCTGGTGTCTTGGCGGTGACGGTTCCATGGAAGTCTGCGGCAGTAACTTCAAAACAATTGCGGAATATGGCGGCGGCACCTACCACCTCGAATTCAGAACGCCGTTCATGCCCCGGGAATCGGGACAGGGCCGCGGCAACAGCGGGGTGTATGTGCTGGGCCGGTACGAGGTGCAGGTGTTGGACAGTTTCGGTTCGGAACCCAAGGACAACCTTTGCGGCGGCATCTATCAATTCGCCGTGCCTGCCGTGGATGCCGTCCTTCCCCCGCTGCAGTGGCAGACCTACGATATTACCTTCACGGCGCCTGAATTTGACACTGCCGGGAATAAAATTAAAAACGCCCGGATCCATGTGCTGCACAATGGCCTCTTGATTCATGATGATGTGGAACTGGCGTCGGGTACACCGGGCGGCATCAGCGACCAGGAAGCCGCCGCCGGTTCCCTGCTTCTGCAGGACCATGGCAATCCCGTTCGTTTCCGCAACATCTGGTTCAAGCCTGCGAATTAGAAAAACGTAAAGCTGACGGTGATTTGTTGTATCGCCAACCCGGCACGTCAGGGTTGAAGGGTAACCCGGGCGTATTCCGGCACAAGCGCATGGAGTCATCATGTATCTTTCCCTGGTAATCCCGGCCTACAATGAAGCGGAGCGCATCGGCGATACGCTTGTCCATGCTGCGGAATATTTTAGCGAACAGGGGTATGAAGCGGAGATTATTGTGGTTGATGACGGCAGTATTGACGGCACGGCGGGTGTTGTGCGCCGGATTCAGGCGTCAAGCCCGATTCCCATCCGTCTGGACTCCCTGCCCGAAAATCGGGGCAAAGGCGACGCCGTGCGTGTCGGCATGCTGCACCTGGCCGCGGGGCGTTTCAGATTCTATTACGATGCCGACGGCTCCACGCCCATTGAAGAAGTGGGCCGTTGCCGCCCTCTCTTTGAGGATGAGGCGGATATTATCATCGGTAGCCGGTCTTTGCCCGGTTCCGTTATTCGACAGCGTCAGGCCTGGTACCGGGAAAACATGGGGCGCTGTTACAATCTTATCGAGAAGGCCCTTGGCATTACCTCCTACCCGGACACCCAGTGCGGATTCAAAGGCTTTACCGCGCAAGCCGCCGGCCTCTGTTTTTCCCGGCAAACGGTTCGCCGCTTCAGTTTTGACGCGGAACTGCTGTATATCGCCGCCAAACACGGATTGCGCATCCTTGAGCTGCCCGTAAAATGGGCCAACAGCCCCAAATCCAAGGTGAACCCTGTCAGTGACGCCGCCCGCATGTTTTTTGACCTGGTCGCCATTCGATGGAAAGATTTGCGCCGCCGTTATGACTGAGTTGCCGGAAAAGGAAAATTATGTCTCGCTGGCTTAATGCCTCTATGCGCGCCTTTATGCGCCGTTTCATGCCGGGAATCGCGGCCGCTCTGGAAGAAGAAAACCAGTTTGGCCGTTTGGAAGGGCCGGAAGGCAGTCTGACGGACACGACACTCTACCTGCAAGTGGAAGACAACGGCGCCGAGACGACTATTGTCGCTTTCGCGGGCATGGCCGTGCTGTACGCCGCCATGCCCAGGTTTGAATTCAAAAAGATGCTGCAGGAAACGGGCGGAACCTATAACTTTATCTTTGTACGGGATGTGTTTCGCAGTTCCTACCGGCGCGCGCCGGACGGCTCCGGAGATGGAATCGCCTTCTACCGGCGCATCGTGAGCGAAGCCCTGCAGCACGTGGGCGCAAAGGAAAATATCGCCATCGGCATGTCCGGTGGCGGGGAAGCCGCCTTCCGTATCAGCGGCGGCGCGCCCATACACCGCATTATCGCCTTCAATCCGGCTTTCCCGCTGGAACGGTACGGCAGCTGGAGCAATTTATTTCACGCGGCGCTGTCATTGAAGAAACTTATATGCGAACCGGGCGCCTATGTTGAGGTGTTGCTCGTTATCCTGAGCGTATTCTACCTCTTGAAGCACAACAAGAAACTCCTGGGCCGTGAAGACCCCGAACTTCCGCTGCGGGACTACCTGCAGCGCGCCGTGCCGGCCACGTTGTTTTACAGCGCCCAGTGTCGGCCTGACGCCAGGCAGGCGCGTTCGCTCAACGGTATTTCATCCGTTCTTTTGTGTCCCGTAGAATCAAAACGGCATAACTGTCTTGCGGACATGAAAAAACAGGGGGTGGACCGGCTGTTTCTGAAAGAAGCGCTCCGGGGAGCCGATTCTTTCCGTCCAAAGACTGCACCAACAACCTCCTAAGAAACGCATCCTATAACATGTTGAAACTTTGAGGCATAAGAAAAAAGCAATTTTTACCCCGTCATTGCGAGGAACGAAGCAATCTCATCACTAAACGGACTTGGTGTAAACCAGATTGCTTCTTACCTCCTAAGAAACGCATCCTGTAACACATTAAAAAATTGAGATATAAAAAAATCTTTACCTTGTCATTGCGAGCCGCGCACCCCGGCGTTTCGGGGGTATTTGTATACAGAAACGTTTCGATTACGAGCACGATAACGAGCACGATAACGATTTCGCCAATTCGTGCTCGTGCTCGTAATCGTAGTTCGTAATCGAGGTAAGTGCCCCAAAGCCAAATTTCATTAAGTTGTATTATATCAACAGGTTGTGATTATGTTTTTCAGGAGGCATGAAGCAATCTGGTTTGCAACAAGACTGTCTTGCGATGAGATAGCTTCGTTCCTCGCAATGACGAGGTAAAGATTTTTATATCTCAATTTTACAGTATGTTACAGGATGCGTTTCTTAGGAGGAACGAAGCAATCTCATTGCTAAACGGACTTGGTGTAAACCAGATTGCTTCGTGCCTCCTAAGAAACGCAACTCGTTACTCGAACACTTTCAGTAAGATAGGAAATCAATTGTTTGCCCTTAAACGATTGGGATTAAGCCCGATTTCGATACCGATACCGATAGCGATAGCGAATTTTCTGGTCGGAATCGGAATTCGGAATCGGGATCGAACACGCAGGTTCGCGTTTCTGTTCAAAATAAACCCCGACGAGTCGGGGTGGTTCGCTCGCAATGACGATGAATAATAGTCGGCTGATACGCAATCGTATTCCTCTCGTACTCGAAAATCATGACCATGTTTCTTTAAAATAAACGCCGACGCTTCGGGGTGGTTCGCTCGCAATGACGATGAATAATAGTCGGCTGATAAGCAATCGTATTCCGCTCATACTCCAAAATCATGACCATGTTTCTTTAAAAATAAACGCCGACGCTTCGGGGTGGTTCGCTCGTAACAGCTCCTTTTCCTGCCAGGTTTGGGTGTTGAAACCTGTTGTCGGCTACTTGCCGCGGACGGCCAGGGCAAGTGCATCCGTGATCAGCGGCTCCGCTCCGGGTTCAACCCAACACCACGATTCCTCATTGTAGCCTTCCGTGGAAGCGATTGCCGTGGGAATGTAGCCGGGAGCGCATTCGCCGAAACCGGCGATGACCACCGGCGCGTCGGGGCTCATGCCCTGGGCGGTAATCTGGTATTGCACAAAGGATTCGCCGGGTAGAATAAGAAACTTTGCCTTGCCGAAATCCACCACGGGTACATCGATGGGTTGGCCCGCATCCACACGTTTGCGGTAACTCAGCGCCATGGCGGCCAGGTTGCGGGTAAAGGTTTTTACGGAAGCGTCGGCCAGTGTTGCGCGCGCGTCCGTCTCCGAATAACCGCCGAAACGCTTCGGCACCAGGTTGAGCGGCGCCACCCGAAGCGTTGCCTGTTCCAATGGATACCGCTGTGTATTCTCCCAGGCGTTGACCATGCCCCGGTAGATCCTGTCCGCCAGCACGGGCCGATTCGCCGGATCGCCGTCATTGAACTTGCCGGCCGTGGTATCGCCGCTGCACCCGGTAAAATACATCTGGAACACCTCCGGCAATTCCGCCTGCCGGCGCGCGCGCGCCATGCCCACGAAATCGGCGGACACGCCGCCCTTGCCGTAATAGCTCATGGGATGGGTGGAATAAGCGCTCAACGCCGCCAGGGGCGTGTCGCCGTCCCAGAAACTGAGCGTCTTCAGGAAGGGATCGATAATCCCCTCGGGCAAGGACCGCAGCGCCGGATCTGCGGTGGCGCTGCCGCGCCCGTAAGTGATGGTGCCGTCCGGCAGCACCACGCGGCGGTTGGAGGTCACGCCTTCAACGTTTCCGGAGCCGATGCCGTAATGGGTAACCTTCCGGGGCGATTTCAGCGCCTCTTTCAGGGCGGCCGCCGTACGGTCCACGCACTGCTTCGCAAAAGCGACATCGCACAGGGATTTCTCCAGGCCCGCTTCATCGAGCAGCCGCTGCGCCTCATAATCCACCACCGGGGCGTCATGCTGGTGTACACTGGCAAGGAGCACCCGTTCACGGGTCGTGCCCGCCGCCTCCGCCAGGGCGTCGCGCCAATGGTCATAGGCGTCGTTGCGGACCTCGCACCAGTCCACCGCCACAAATACCAATGGTTTGTCCGGGCCCAGCAGCGCCGCCCCATGGACGTAAAGGGGATCCACCACCTCCGTCGCGGGAGAAACGCCGCCGCCCATGCACGCATGGCCCAGGGGGACGGTAATGTCTTCACGGAATGTAGCCAGTTGATACGGAGCGGATAAGGCGGCAAGCAGGGCAAGCAGATATGCGGCGGACATAAAGTTTCCTTTCGTGGCATTGGGGATATGGACCAACCGGAAGACATTGTATGCTTTACCGGACAGCGATTTCTAACGCCGGTGTTGTCCGCATCCCGGACCATCGGATAGGTATCATGCCGTTTTAGTGATTCCTGCGTGTCTTTAAAAAAAACATAATGACCGTGAGGTACTTTGCACCTATCAGGTTCTTGTTTTTATCTGCCAGATCTCACAAAGGTGCAGGTAGAAGAAGCAATTCCATGCGCTGGAAACACTTTTTCCCCAAGACGGTATATTTGATGACAATTTGTATTGACAATCAAGCGCAACTACCGTAAACTAAGAAAGTTATGTTACTCTTGTGCCGTGTAAAAGCATTGCCTGCACTATACCAGGGCAAGCGTAAAAGATTCGGTAACTGTGGATACTATAGGCAAGTTTTAACCACGGAAAGGTATTCTCATGAACACGTACCCTTTAGTATGCAGTCAGTCCTGCAGAAGCCGCCTGCCGCTGGCGGTTCTCCTGATTATGTGTGGTATGGCGGGCATCCTGAACGCGGAAGAGACTTCCGCGGGTATTTTCCCCATATCCGAACCGGAAGATACCGCCCCCGGCTTACCTTCCAACAGGGTCGCCGCCCCAAAGGTGGTGTCCACGGACTGCGATATCGAAATCAATTTCGATGAGTTATCCGTATGGCCCAATTTTAGCATGACCACCCGGCTCACGGAAGCCTATGACTATTGGGGAATCCATTTTGAAGGGCCGGGAGGCAACGATGGCGGCGCAGTCCTTAGTGATTCCACCTGGAGTATTTCCGGTCATTCCTCCCCCAATTTTCTTGCCTTTAATGCGTCTTCTGAGTTGTCCGACGGCGGCATTCCCACTGGACCGGAGACCGTTCTTTTTGATGACCCCATTGTCTTTTTCGAGGCCGCTTTCGGCGCCGGGGCAGGCGGGGACGTAACACTACGCGCCTATAACGCGGAAAATTATTTGATAACCACGGTAACCAAAGCCGTTGGTCCTGCCGTACAACGTCTGCGCGTAATGGGATTGGGTATTACAAAAGTTACATTCAGTTGCACTGCAAACGCCTGGGTCATGGACGATATCTGCGTTATCCGGGAAGGCGGCGCAGGGGTGCTGGTTCTCGTGAATCCCTGTAGTACCTCCCAGGACTTTGCCACTCCCGCCCTGATGAACCTTGGGTACGACAATGTCACCTGGATGTACGATGAAAGCGAGTACGAGTTTGCCATACGCACCGGCAAATGGGACCTCATCATCGTGGAAAACTATGGCACGCTTCTGTCGGAAGCTGTTTATGACGCGCTGTATGACTATCACAACCTGCAGGGCCGCATTATCTTTTCCAGCTACGAAATGAAAGACCATGAGGACGAACCCTTTGTCACAACGGCCCTGGGAGTCACGGTCGGCGCGACCTACAATAGCCCCCTGCCAATCTACGCATGGAATCCATCCCCGTTGTTTGATACGCCGAACACGGTGCCGGACCTGACCTCTTTTATCAATCCCTGCGCAACAGACGGTGCCCGGGTTACTACGACTACCGGCACGGCAGCGGCAGGATTTACCGTTTCGGCACAAGCGAACGAGGCGGCTTTGGTTATCAATCAAACGGGGCGTATCCTTTTGAATGCCTTCATCCCAGGCGTTGTAAATCAGGACAGCGACAACGACGGCAAGAATGACATGGTTGAGTTATATGAAAACGAAATATACCTGTTGAACGGGGCAAGCGGGGCCTCCCTTAGCGTTTCTCCCGTGACCCTGGACTTTGCCGTGCCGGTCGAAGGGGTGGAAACGCAACAGGTCACCTTGGAAAATACCCTGGACTTTCCGGTTTCCTGGACATCGGGAACCGCCCGGGTCTTGTTTGTGTGCGCGGATAGTCCGGGGCCATTTTTGGACGCACTGCGCGGTGCGGCAGGCATCGGCGTCGTGGATTATTTTGACGCGCGATACGAAACTCCCGAACTCCCGATACTGCTGCCGTATGATGTCGTACTGGTCGCCAACAACTATGCTTTTCAAGACCCCGTCGCAATCGGAAACGTGCTGGCGGACTATGTGGATGGGGGCGGCAAGGTCATTCACGCGGCGGTCACCTCCGGTGGAGGATGGAACATAGCGGGCCGCTTTCTGACGGGGGGGTATATGGCCTTCAGTGCGGATGCCACCCCCACTTACACGACCCGAACACTGGGGGCTTATGACGCTGCCCATCCTATTATGGCGGGCATAAGCGCCCTTGAAAATTTTTTCAATTGGAACGTTTCGTTAGTCTATGGTTCAGTGCTCATCGCCTCCTGGACCGGGGGCCTTCCCATGGTGGCGACCAAAGGTCCCAGTATCGTGGGAATAAACCTGTTTATTGCGGGGTCAAACCCGCTCCATTCGGGAGATGTGGCGCAACTGTTCCGCAATGCCGTGCTGTGGCTTCGGGGCGCGTCTCCGCTGACCATCAGCCCGTCCTCGGGCATGCTGGCGCCCGGCGGGTCGGCAACCGTGGATATCACCGCTGACGCGGCCGGCCTGCCTTTGAATTCCCTGAAAGCGTTTACGGCGGGTTTCAAGAGTGACGCCGGCGGCATCGCAACGGTGGATGTGTCGCTGCTGGTCCATGCTTCCTGCGTGGAGGATACCACCTTCACACAGCGGCCTTATATGCCGGCGGAAAATGAATGGGCAGGGTATACAAGCAGTGACGCTTCCCCCCACAAGTGTTATGAAAATTTCTCCGGTTTGACGGGGCCGATTACGGCCTTGCGCTGGTGGGGCATTGATTTGGAATGGCTCCCAGGCTTTGTCGAATGTGATAGGCCGGAACCGGATGTGTTCCAAATCACGTTCTATGCCGATGACGCCGGGGCGCCGGGTGCATTGGTAAAGGAAATGCTTGTGCAGCCCCTGGTTACCGATACCGGCCTGTTGGGACAGGGCAGCTATAATTTCAAAGAGTACGAAGCGGTGCTGCCCGAATCGGTTTCCTTGAACAACGGATGGATTTCCATTATGGGGGCGGGCGGCGCGTCCTGCTGGTTCCTATGGTCCACTTCCCCCGAAGGCGACGGTGATTCACTGCAAGCATCCGATAGCGTACAACACTCTCTTTATACCGACATGAGCCTTTGCATTGCCACCGGCCCGGCGATTCCCCATCCGGCGGACACCAACGTGGACTTTCGCATCGTGTTGGGAGAAGCCATCGGCTATCTTACCGGCTGGCAGCAGGGCACCAATCCCATCGGCTACGCCATACGGGCGGCTTACCTGTGGCAGAACGGCGAACACTATGTCTATGACGGAGGCGCCGCGCCGCCGTTGTGTTGGGTATTGGCCCCATGACAGTCTGATGAACACCGATTCCTGGAAAGAGTCTGGAAACTATATCAGGGTGCTTACGCTTGTTCCCTGTTTTCAGTCTGTGGTCATAAGAAACAAGGGACAGAATCCCATAATAAACGTAAGTACCGGCCATTCATCTTTTTCCTTGACGCGGGACGGGTCGGGAAATAAAACAGAATCCAGAACATATCCAAGGTCCTGGCGTCAGGGTACGGGTTGTGGAAATGATGGTGTACCTTCGGCCCCCTGCGTTATTACGGAAAGGCTAAAACAAGTACAGGGCAGATGAGACAACAGACGCAGAAAGAAAATGCCGCTGTTGAAGTCACGCTCGCCAGGTGGCGGCATAAAGCAACCAATACCCTGATGATTGCCAGCGCCCTGGTATACCTGCCGGTAACAGCCATTGTTCTTGCCGGACAAGGCCCTGCGCTAACCGGGCCGATAACGGGTGTTGCCGTAGGGATTTACGGGATTCTTCTTCTTGAAACCCTGCTTTGGCGGGTAGATTACCGGGTTCGTGTAGGCGTTAATCTTGCCACAGGCTACGCGCTGGCGCTTATCGTTGGCATTGCCCTTCCCCAGGGACCGTTCATACGCGCGCTTCCCCTGATTCTTCCGCTTATAGCAACGATCTTTTTTGGAAGAAGGGCGGGAAGCATCGCGACGGGGCTCAGCATCCTGATCCTCCTGTTCGTTCCCTCTTTGAGCACGGTGCCGGGCCTGGTCGGTATCCTCGTTGCCGAAGGGCAACACGTTCCCGGGTGGCCGTCCTTTATTTGGTTTCAGGGGATCGCCCTGACCGCCATCCTGCTGCAGAGCATGGTGCTGCTGAACCGGTTCCACGAGATGCTGATGCAATCATTGGCTGATCGAACCGCGGCCTATCACAAGCTGAAGGACGAAATACAAGAGCGCCGTCGGTTGGAACATGAAGTGGCCCGTATTACCGATGAGGAACGGCGCAGGCTGGGAAATGAAATCCACGATGGTGTATGTCAGCAGATTACGGCCGCGCTTCTTCGTTCAGAAGCGTTGAGAGAATGGTTGAACCCCGCCGACGCCTCCGCAACGGAGGCGATCACAGGGCTCACAACCCTGCTCGAAGAGACCATTGACGAGGCGCGCGCGGTCGCCCATGGGTTGTGCCCGCTGGAGTCCGACTCTGAAGCGCTGGCCGCGGCGCTGCGAACGCTTGCAGGCAGGATTCAGACCGCCTCCGGCATTGCCTGTGTATTGGAGATTGCGGGAGATGTTTATCTCGCCGATGTCGCCAAAGCAAATCACCTTTACCGGATTGCCCAGGAAGCCGCAAGCAACGCCGTCCGGCACGCCCATGCCAGAACTATTTCCATACGGTTAAGCGGAGCGGAGGACAGTCTGTTGCTGGAAGTGGAGGACGATGGTGATGGTTTGCCTGAGAACAGCAACGCCAGGGGCATGGGTCTTCGCACCATGTCTTACCGGGCGGATTTAATGGAAGGCATGCTGACCGCAACGGCAGGGACGAGAGGCGGAACCCTTATCGCCTGCCGGGTGCCGTGTACCGGCCTGCCGCTGCCTGAGCACCAACGACAGGACGTCAAGGAAGGGCCATGAAAACCGAATCCGGGAAAATACCTGCGGCAATACGTGTCGTAATTGTGGACGATCATCCGGCGGTACGCCAGGGATTGGCCTTGCTGCTCCAACCCAAAGGAATTTCCGTTTGCGCGGAGGCGGGTGCGTGTGCGGAGGCTTTGGCGCTGATAGACAAACAGCGGCCCGATGTGGTCCTGGTAGACCTTTCCCTGGGTGACGAAGACGGTGCGGCGCTTCTGGAAGACTTGCGCGCCCGTAGTTGTCCCGCCCTGGTATACTCCATGCATGAGGAAGGCCGGCGCGTGGCCAGGGCGTTCGCCGCCGGGGCGCGGGGATATGTCACAAAACGGGAAGTACACGGGGTGCTTGTGCAGGCGATTACGGAAGTCGCCCAAGGCGGACGTTTTGTGAGCCCCAGGGCCGCTCTCGCCCTCGCCAGCCATGCCGAGGACGGACACGCAGAAGGGACTTCCAACGAATTAAGCGTGAAAGAACAAGAGGTGTACCACTTTCTGGAGGCGGGCAAGTCCACC
>JAKJCY010000157.1 GCA_022706235.1 Candidatus Hydrogenedentota bacterium
GTCTGTCAACGCCGCCTTGGTTTCCTGGTGCAGTGCGAGGCTTTCGGCTTTATGCTTCAAGGTAATGAAGTTGTCGAAACGCAGGTCTTCCAGGAGCGTCCGTATCGGTTTCGCGTCCGCGTCGAAAGAGGGCGCCTCCGCGCCGGTCGCGCTGGCCTCAATGGCCCAGTACCGCACCGGAAGCGGCTGCTTGTCCGGTGCGCCGCCCGTGAGCAGCAGCAGGGCGAGGAGGATGGCCGGAGCGCCTACCACAAATCGCTCTCCGGCATGGTGACTTGCACAGTGGATACGCCCTGGGGATTGTTGTAAAAGTTCACCGTTACGCCTTCCAGTTCCGTGAAGGCGGATTCGACTTCGTTAGCGCGCACCGGCTCGGAGCCCGTGCCGAGATAGGCCAGGGCGGAAAGGAGCAGTACCAGCGCGGCCGCAGCCACGGACGCCATGGTCCATAGCCGGGAAAGCCGGGGTGCGGGTGTTTCAATGCCCTCGCGTATGCCCTGCATGAACGCGTCAACGTGCGCGTCGTTGATTTCCGGGGCGCGCGGCACCCTGGCGGCGGCACGGCGCAGCTGCAACAGGGAGGCTTCATATTCTTGCAGTGCCGACTCTCGCGTGGGCGCCGGACGTCCCGCGTACTGGGGTTCACCGTCCAGGCGGGCGGCGATTTGTTTCATCTTTTTTCGGTTAAACATCATTGTTATCCTCCATGAAGCCCTGGGGCCCCAGCATCTGTTGCAGGCGCTTTCGCGCATGAAAGAGGCGGCTCATCACGGTGCCCACGCTGCAGTGCATGACTTCGGCCATCTCCTGGTAAGAAAGCCCTTCATATTCGCGCAGCATAAATGCCGTGCGATGCTTGAGCGGCAGCCGACTTACGGCAGCGTCAATGGCCGCGCCAATCTCTTTTGCTTCCATGGTTTCCGCGGGCGTCTGGCCCGCTTCCGTGGCGGCGGACTCCCACGTGTCTTCAAAGGGGGTGGTCTGCAGGCGCCGTTTTTTCAGGTGGTCTTTGCTCTGGTTCGCCGCAATGCGAAGCACCCAGGTTTTGAAGCCGGCATCACCCCGGAAACCCGGCAACGCACGATGCGCTTTGATGAACACTTCCTGGGAAAGGTCCCAGGCATCTTCCCGGTTCCGGGTAAAATAATAACAGAGCGCATACACGTCATTGCGGTAACGACGGACCAGCGTTTCAAACGCGGCCATGTCGCCCTCGCGTGCCCGGGCCGCCAGTTCCATATCTTCAACTGTCGGCTCATGATGTTTATCCGGCATAGTCTTCCCTTTTCCGGTCCGTATGATACACCATCATCGCGGTTCCCTAAAAGAAAGGGAGAACTGCCCGTATCGGAGCACCGTGCCTGTGTGCATTGCTACAGGGACACCGGCCTTGGTACGGGATATCCGGCCTATTACTTCAAGAGTCATTATTTCTATTCCGACACCACACTAGACGTTACATTCGCAAATTTATTCATTTTTTTCCGGGCAAGGCAAGGGCGGACCCGTCATGAGGCTGTACTTCCCCTGTAAATGATGAAGCAAGGGGCAGGCTGTTCAGATTATAGGTCCTATAGGACATATATGCCCTATAAATCAAGTATTCAACAACTAAACCGAAATATGTTTTCCTCGTAGTATTTCCTCAATTTCCCGTCAATACCCATGCTTTTGCCTCTCTGGGGAGCGGCGAAGCCCGGGACCGTAATTTTCAGGCTGCGCAGAAGGTGCCGCGTCTTGCGGGCTAAGCCCGGAGGGAAGCAGCATTCTTATAGACTAAAAAGGTACTAAAAGCCCGTATTCCCTTGGATTTATTGAGGCCCGTGGCAATGCTTGCCTGTAAATGGGTATGTACGATATGGTATTATAAGGCATTGCAGTGCCGTACCCCACCCCCAGAAAAAAAAGGAGCGTTATCTATGGCAACAGCCAACGTGATTATTCCGGACACCGATGAAACGCCGGCATTTAAAGTGGCGGATTTGGGCCTTGCCGAATGGGGCCGTAAAGAGATTGAAATGGCGGAGAAGGAGATGCCCGGCCTGATGACGGTGCGTGAGCGCTATGCGTCTCAGCAACCGCTCAAGGGTGCCCGGGTCATGGGGTCCCTTCATATGACCATCCAGACGGCGGTACTTATAGAAACGCTGCGGGCGCTGGGTGCGGAAGTGCGCTGGGCGAGCTGCAACATTTTTTCGACCCAGGACCATGCCGCGGCGGCCATTGCGGCGACGGGTGTGTCCGTCTATGCCTGGAAGGGGGAAACGTTGGAGGAGTACTGGTGGTGTACCTATCAGGCGATGCGTTTTCCCGGTGGAAAGACATTGAATATGATTGTGGACGACGGCGGGGACGCCACGCTGCTGATTCATCGCGGCCATGCCCTGGAAGAGCATTTTGACAAGACGGGTGAGCTGACGCCGATTTGCCGGGATAATTATGAAATCGAGGTGATTGACACGTTGTTGCACGAAATACACGGCAAGGATCCGGGCTATTGGCATCTTGTCGCCAAGGACTGGATTGGCTTGTCCGAGGAAACGACCACGGGGGTACACCGGTTATATCATATGATGCGTGACGGGACGCTGCTCACGCGGGCGATGAACGTAAATGACAGCGTAACGAAGTCCAAGTTCGACAATTTGTACGGTTGCCGCGAATCGCTGGCGGACGGTATCAAGCGGGCCACGGATATCATGGTGGCGGGCAAGGTGGTGGTGGTGGCCGGGTATGGCGATGTGGGCAAAGGCTGCGCGGATGCCATGCGTGGACTCGGCGCCCGCGTTATAATTACGGAGATAGACCCCATCTGTGCGCTGCAGGCCGCCATGGAAGGCTACCAGGTAATGACCATGGCCGACGCCGCGCCTATTGGCGACATTTTTGTCACGGCTTCGGGCTGTTGTGATGTCGTACGGGGTGAACATTTCCGCGTTATGAAGGACCAGGCGATTGTCTGTAATATCGGGCATTTTGACTCGGAAGTGGATATTAACTGGCTGGAAAAGCAGCCTGACATTAAAGAAGTGAATATCAAGCCGCAAGTGGACAAGTTTGTGTTCGCTGATGGCAGGGAAATCATCATGCTTGCCCGGGGCCGCCTTGTCAACCTGGGGTGTGCCACCGGTCATCCTTCTTTTGTAATGTCCAATTCCTTCACCAACCAGACCCTGGCGCAGATTGCCTTTTTTACGGAACCGGCCAAGTACGAAAAAGGCAAGGTCTATACGCTGCCCAAAAAACTTGACGAGGAAGTCGCGCGGCTCCATCTGGGCAAACTCGGTGTAAAACTGGAATCCCTTAGTCAGAAACAGGCCGCCTACCTCGGCGTGCCTATCGAAGGGCCTTATAAACCGGACACCTATCGGTACTGATTTCGGTATTCTGCCGGGTATAAAGGAAAATGGCCACGCCTGTCACTTCCGTGTGACAGGCTTTTTTATTATGGACCTCCATCAAGGCATAATATGTCTTTAGGTTTTCCGACGCGGGTTCTACCCAAAACCCGGGAAATGTTCTGCAGGTCAGACTTCCTAACCTCGACCGGGTTTGATAATTATATTTCGGAATTCAGGTTGGCACTTTTTTACAGTCCTCTTCGTATGGGCCGCAAGAAAGGGACAGACAACGAAATAGCCAATGTCAGCAAAGAACCTGTATCCTTGGGTTACTCATGGCTATTTCGTCATCAGTCCCTTTTTGCTCCGTTTTTTTTGTCTGTTACGAGTGCCATACGCAATGCCGACGAGGCCGGGAAGTCTGTAAATATGTTGTCCGCGCTTTAGCGTGCAGGCTGCGCATAAGCCTTAAAGAGAACGTTAAAACGTGAACAACATACAAATCTTCTTTTGATGAGGTACTCAACGTCCTGTCGTACCGAGGTATTCTGCCACTTTAGAAAATGGAGGTTTCCATGGACGATAAACACCGCCGATTCACTCGCCGGAAGTTTCTGACACACAGCGCCCACAGCCTTGGCATTGGGGCGGGAGCGCTGGGATTGTTCTCAAGCAGGACCGCATCCGCAGCCCTTTCCGCGGCACGGCGTGTAGCGCCCTCCGAACGGGTCCGCCTGGCGGTCATCGGCACGGGAGGCATGGGCAGGCGCCATGTGGAGGCCTTGAGCGAGAATCCCCAGTGTGAACTGGTTGCCCTGTGTGACGTCGCCGTGGGCAGGTTTATGCCGGTGCGCGAGTGGCTGGATAACAATAAAGGTATCCGTCCGGATACCTATCAGGATTTCCGCCGGGTGCTGGACCGGGACGACGTGGACGCCATCCTGGTGGCGACGCCGGACCACTGGCATCCTTTGATTACCATCCTGGGCTGCCAGGCCGGCAAGGATGTCTACGTGGAGAAGCCTGCGTGCACCACGGTGGCCGAAGGCCGCGCGATGGTCAACGCGGCACGCCGCTACGGGCGCGTGGTCCAGTTGGGCACCCAGCAGCGGAACATGGAAATCTTCCAACGCGCCATGAATATCGTTCATGAAGGGCGTATCGGGAAAGTGACCACGGCGGCGGCCTGGGTGGGGGTGAACGGATGGCGGGTCGGTGAAACGTACGAAGAGGTGCCGCGCGGCCTGGATTGGGACCTGTGGCTGGGCCCGGCGCCGAAAGTCCCCTTTTCCATGGAACGGTTCGGCGGCTGGATGGGCTGGCATGATTACGCGAGGGGCGGCCAATTGACGAACTGGGGCACCCATCTGCTGGATGTGGTGCATTGGGGTATCGGGCAGGACCGTCCCATCAGCGTACAGGCGCTTGGCGGCAGCTACCGGCTGGGCGTCGGCCAGGACAATTACGACTGTATGGAAGCGACCTTTGAATATCCGGGTTGTATTGTCAGTTGGGAACAACGTCTGAGCGATACGCGCGAGAACAAAGGATACGGCATCTCTTTTTACGGCGAGCAGGGAGCGTTGTATGTGGACCGGGGCACGATCGTCGTGAAACCCGATTCTCTGGGCATGAAAGAATATATAGGCGAGCCGGAGAAGAGCTGGGCGCACCCGCCGCACCACAATGATTTCTTTGACTGCATTCGCACGCGCCGCCGCCCGCAGGCGGATATTGAGCAGGGGGTCCGTTCCACTACCGCGCCGCTGCTGGCCGGAATCGCGCTGAAGACCCGGCGCAAACTGTACTGGAACGGCGACGCCGAACGTTTTGTGAACGATCCCCAGGCGGACCAGCATTTAAGCCGGGCGTACCGTGCGCCCTGGTATATCTGATAAGGAACAGGCCCCATGAAAAGCCTATTATGGATACTGTTGCTCGTGTTGAACGTGGCCGCCGCCGCATCCCTGTCGGCGCCGACCCTGGACATGCTTGTTGCCGATGTGCTGAGCGGGGATGACGGTCCGCGCCAAGCGCGGGCGAGGCAACTGTTGCCGATACGCGGGCCGGACGCGGCCTGGAAGATGCTGCCTTTACTGGACGACCCGAGCCCGGCCGTATCGTTCACAGCGATGCGCATCCTGGAAGATGTGATCCACGAAACCGGATTTCGCGGCGGCATGGAGGAACAGGCGCGGGTCGCGAACGCGGTCTTCGCGCTGGTAGTGCCCTCGGCGTCGGACCGGCAAAAAGAGGCGGGATTGCGTCTGCTGCCCTATGTGGCTTCCGAGGCGCATCCTTTGGATGTGTTGGCGGCGCTGCTCCGGGAAGAGGCGTGGCGCGAACCGGCACGGGCCTGCCTGGAACATGTGCATACGCGAAATGCGCTGGGCGCGTTGTGTCAAGGGCTGGGCGCCGCGGACGATCCGTTCAAAATGGCCCTGTTGCGTTCCATCGCCACCTTTGAGCCGGGCGGCGAGGCGGCCGGGCTGATGCCCCTGCTGGAAACGGGAAGCCCGGCCGTACAGGCTGCGGCGTTGCGGGCACTGGCCCGGACGGGTGATCCCGCATTGACGCCCCACGCGCGGCGCATTTGCGCGGGGGTGTCGCCGGAAAGCGCCTTTGACGCCTGGGACGGCTGGCTACGCCTGGCCGATGCCATGGCGGCGCGGGGTGGCTGCTGGGAACCGGCCATGCGCACCTATCGTGAGATTCTGGAAACGGCGCCGCATACCCTTATCCAGGGTGGCGCCATTGCCGGCCTGGGCCGGTATGGAGACGCGGCCGGCGTGCCTGTGATAGCGCAGGTCCTTGCCCGCGAGGGGGGGGCTGTCCTGGAGCCGGCGGCGATGGAGGCCTTCCGTTCCCTTGCGGGCAGGGAGGCGCGTCTTGCCCTGGCCGCCCTGTATCCCGAGGCCGGCACGACGATGAAGGTTGCGTTGCTGGGCCTGTTTGGCGACCAGTACGCCCCGGAGTATGCCGGTCTTCTGGCGGAAGGGGCGCATCATGAAGATGCCGGGATCCGTTCCGCCGCGCGCGGGGCGCTCGAGCGTACCGCCTCCCCGGAAGCGGTCGAGGTCTTCCGCGCCATTCTGGAAGAAGCGTATGTTCAGGGACAGGAGTGGAATCCGGAACTGGAAGACGCCCTGGGACAGCTCCGGTCGCTGGCGCGAAAACTGCGGCAGGCGGGTGACGGCAACGGGGCGGGCCGCGCCTGGCTGGTGGTTTATCGCAGCGCCCGGGAGGACACGGTGCGCCGGGAGGCGCTGGACGGTATACGGGCCAATCCTGTGCCTGAGGCCTTTGATGTTGTCCTTGACCTGCTGGCTGCCGGTGATCTTGACAGCCTGCCCGCAGACGCCATGGTCGGCATTGCCCAGAACGCCATTGCCTCCGGCCGGGCAGAGGAAGGCCGGAAACTTATGGACGAAATCATGGTGAAACTGACCACTTCGGAAGCCGTAAACGCGGCGGTCGGCGTGATGCGCGGCCGGGGCCCCAATCCCGGGTTTGCGCGTGCCATTGGCGCAGTGACGCGATGGCATTTTGTCGGGCCTTTCCCCTGGAATATCAGCGAAGGGTTCAGTCCCGTGTTTATCGGGGAACCGGATATCAGCCTTGACGGGGCCTATACAGTGGGAGAAAAGGCGCTGCACTGGCAGGCTGCCGAAAGTGCGGATGCCGGCGGGTTGTTTGATTTGTTTGGTGTTATCGGCACGGTCGAGCAGTCGGTCGCTTTTGCCTATGCCCGGATAGAAACCGCTGAAGGCGGCCCGGCAAAGATACTGGCGGGTTCCGATGACGGCCTCCGTGTCTGGGTGAACGGCGCTGTCGTGCTCGAAAACGATGTGGACCGCGGCTACGCGCTGGACCAGGACAGCGCCGATGTGACGTTGCAGGCGGGGGTCAACACCCTCCTGGCGCAGATTACGCAACGTGCCGGCGGCTGGGCCTTTGGCCTTCGGCTGACCCGTCCCGACGGTGCGCCGTTCCCCTTTACCCTTGTTCCGTAACGTGTTTTATTACAGGGGCCCGGTCTGTGCCGGGTCATGACGAAAGGAGTACCATGATGAGCAGGATTATGTTGTGTTCTGTGTTCTTTTGCACGGTGGCCCTGTCGGACCCGGCGGTGTTGCAGTTTGAAAAATCGCGCATCGGCACGGCCACCTTCGAGGCGGCCTCCATATTCGATGTGAATAATGACGGGGTAAAAGATTTGTTTTCGGGAGGGTTCTGGTATCCGGGGCCGGACTTCAAGACGGCCCACAAGGTGGCCGAGATTCGCTACGAAGACACCTATTACGACGATTTTTCGAATATTCCAGTGGATGTGAATGGCGACGGGCTGCTGGACATTGCTACCGGCGGCTGGTGGGGGCTGACCTTCCAATGGCGCGAGAATCCCGGCGGCACGGGCGAATGGGCCACCCATAATGTGGCCGAGGTCGGCAATATCGAACGGACCTGCGCCTGTGACTTCGATAACGACGGACACGAAGATTTCATCCCCGTCGTGAATCCCGTGCAGGTGTTCAAACTGGTGCGGGACGAGACGGGCAAGGGTACGGGCAAATTCCAGCAATACACCCTGACGGCCGGCAACGGCGGGCACGGTTTCGGCTGTGGCGATGTCAACGGCGACGGGCGCAACGACATCCTGCTGGCCGGCGGCTGGCTGGAAGCCCCTGAAGACCCCTACAAACTGGATGCGTGGCAGTGGCATGCGGAATTCGATCTTGGGTCGGCCAGCCTGCCCATCCTGGTGTATGACGTCAATAAGGACGGCATGAACGACTTGATTTACGGGGCTGCCCATGATTATGGGCTGTGGTGGCTGGAACAGAGCCGGGGTGAAGAGGGCAAGCGCACCTGGACCCGCCATGACATTGAAAAAGACCGTTCCCAGTTCCATGACCTGCAATTGGTCGACCTGGATAACGACGGTGCCCTGGAACTGGTTACCGGCAAGCGGTATTACGGCCACAACGGCCATGACCCGGGCGCCAACGAGCCCCTGGGCCTTTATTACTACAAAATCGAGAACGGCACGTTTACCCGGTTCACCATTGACTATGGGCCCGCCGATAAGGCCAGCGGCGCGGGCATCTACTTCTGGGTGGATGATGTGGATGGAAACGGCTGGAAAGATATTCTTGCTCCTGGAAAAGAAGGGTTGTATCTTTTCCTTAACAAGGGATTTGCCGCTCCGTGATGCCCGGGCGGGTGTTCGTCCCGTCGGACTACCCGAACAGGAAGGAGGCACGAATATATGCTTGGTTTAAGCGGGTGGGACTGGGCCGCGCTTGCCGTATACTTTGGTATTGTCGTGGGTATCGGCGTCTGGTCGGCGCGGCGCGTTTCCAACACCTCGGATTTTTTTATCGGCGGCCGACGGTTCGGCAAGGTCATGATGGTTTTCTTCGCTTTCGGCGCCGGCACCAGCGGGAACGATGCCGTGGGCGTATCCTCCAAGACGTATACGGGCGGTATGTCCGGCATCTGGTTCCAATGGCTGTGGCTGTTCTGTACGCCCTTCTACTGGCTGATAGCGCCCGTGTTCCGGCGTATGCGCGCGCTGACCACGGGCGATTATTTTGAACAACGGTATGACGGCAGTGTCGCCGTATTATACACTGTGGTCGGCATCGGGCTGCTGATTGTCAATATCGGCGTACTGCAACTGGGCGCCGCTTCCATGATAGAGGCGCTTACCGGCGGCGCGGTGAACCGCTATGCCGCGGTTCTGGTGATGACGGTGTTGTTCGTGTTTTACGGCATAGCGGGGGGCCTGGCCGCCGCCATTATCACCGATTTCCTCCAGGGAATGCTTACGCTGGTGTTGTCCTTTCTGCTGATACCATTTGCGTTGGATGCCGTGGGAGGATTTGCCGGCCTGCATGCGGGCATCCGGGACGCCCACATGTTCAGTCTTGTCGCTCCGGGCGAGATCAATCTCTTTTACATTGTCATGCTCTGCGCCAGCGCCATCATAGGCATCGTCACGCAGCCTCACACCATGGGCACCTGCGCCGCCGGGCGGACGGAACTGGACGGGCAGATAGGGTTCGCGGGCGGCAATCTGCTCAAGCGCTTCTGCACCGTGGCGTGGATGCTGGTCGGCCTGTGCGGCGTGGTCATGTTCGCCGGGGAAAGCCCCGCCATGGAGCCCGACCTGGTCTACGGCGCGGTCGCCCAGCGCCTGTTGCCCGCCATCATGCCCGGCCTGGTGGGCATTTTTCTCGCCGCCCTGGTCGCTTCGCTCCAATCCTCCTGTGACGCCTTTATGGTGTCCTGTTCCGCCTTGTTTACGCAGAACTTATACCGTCGCTGGCTGGTGTGCGACAAACCCGACGGACATTATGTGCTGGTGGGCAGGCTTACGGCAGTGGCGGTCGCCGCCGCCGCCGTGACCTTTTCCTTCCTGGTGCGTGATGTGCCCAGCGGCCTGGTGTGGTTTTTCAAGTTGCAGGCGCTTATGGGGGCGGCCTTCTGGCTGGGCCTGTTCTGGCGGCGCGCCACCGTGGCGGGCGCCTGGGCCGCGACCCTGGTCGGCTTTGCCATTTTGTTCTTCACCTCCCTGCCCCAGTTTCATGCCTGGGCGGTGGAACACCTGCCGGCAACCATGATCTGGGAGGAACGGTTCCGCGATTCCTGGCAGATTGCCGCCTACCTGTCCGGCGCGTTCTTGTCCGGCATCCTCGTGAGCCTGGTCACCCCCCGCGTGGACAACGCGAAACTGGACCAGTTGTACGCCTGTCTGCGCACTCCCATCCAACCCGGGGAAACCCACCAGGCGCGCCCGTTTACGCTGCCTCCCGGCGTGGACACGCCGCCCGCGCGAAAACTCATCCGTCACCCGGATTTTGAGATTGCGGTGCCCTCAGCGAGGTCCCTGTACGGGTTCCTGTTCCTCTGGGCGTGGGTGGGTTTGCTCATCGTTTTTGTCTATTGGCTGAGTGGTGTCGGGGCGGCATAACCGCTGTACGCGGTGGAGCCCCTTATTCGGGGCCGGGGGCCTTGCTCTTATTCTGTCCTTCGATCAGGGCGGCCAGCATGCTGGGCCGGTCTGTCAGGATGTTGTCGGCGCCCAGGTCTATCGCCTGCTGCATCTCTTCCCGGGTATTGAGCGTGAAAAACGAAATCAGAATCCCCTTCCGTTTTATGTGATTCAATTCTTCTGTCGTCAGGTCGAATTGCTCTTTCATTTTTGGGGACAAGGCAAGCATGCGATGGGTCGGGTGGTGCCCCTCCCAGTCGCCGTCCCGAAGCGCGGCCAGCATATCCGCCGCGCTGATAAAGTCATAGGCTGTCGCCGCCTCGGGTGCATGGGCGCGA
>JAKJCY010000158.1 GCA_022706235.1 Candidatus Hydrogenedentota bacterium
AATATGCGTTATTCGAGTCTCAAGTCGGGATGGATGGGGCGAACCGGGGAACGGGTACTTTTGAAGTGTGGGTGGACAAGGTCAAAAAGTGGGAATCCAAGAGGATGAACGCGGACGACAGGGCTGAACCGGTGCGCGTGGAGGTCAACGGTGCGTCCGAATTGCGCTTGCGTGTGGGAGATGGTGGGGACGGCATCATCGGAGACCACGCCAACTGGGCCGAGGCAAGGCTGCTGCGATGAGCAATCGCCGGACAGGCGCTTTGAAATTCCCTGTAATCTGCTTTAGAATGTGCCAAGCGGAACAGGTCCCGCGTGATCTTGTCATTCTTCGTCAGATAGGTTAGATATTGTCCGACCGTGTCTGGTAGCGTACAGAAATAAATACTGCCGGGGCGCTTCCACGGCAAACTTTCAAAACCGTAAAGGAACTTGCAATGGTGTGTGCTTTTCAAAAAGGAATGATGGTGTTTGCGATAATGGTCCTCGCTGTGGGAACCCTTGCCGCTCAGGAACCGCCCAACTATGCCGAAAGGCTGGGTTTCCCCAAGGGTGCCCGGGTAATTATCTTCCACAACGACGATGCGGGGCTCTCCCATGAGTCGAACGAGGCCGGTATCCGCGGTGTGGAGGAGGGATTGATCACCTCTTGGAGCGTCATGATGCCTTGCGCGTGGGTGCCGGAAATCCGGAACTACCTGAAAGCGCACCCGGATGCTTGCTCCGGCCTGCATCTCACCCTGACCTCGGAATGGGACAAGTACCGCTGGAGACCCCTTGCGTGTGTGGAGAACAATCCTGGCCTGGCAGACCCGGACGGCTTTCTCTGGGACAATGTGAAACTGGTGGCGGAGCACGCAACGGCTGATGAGCTAGAGGCGGAAATCCGGGCGCAGGTTGCTGCGGCGGAAAAAATGGGCATGCCCATATCCCACTTGGACACCCATATGGGAACCGTCTTCGCCACCGAAGAATATCTCATGCGCTATGTGGCCGTCGGCATGGAGAAAATGATCCCCGTCCTTTTGCCCGGCGGGCACATGACCGCGCTGTTGAAGGAGGACCCCGAACTGGCGGAAAAGGCAAGAGCGGTTCGTGCACTGGCAGAAACCGTATGGGCTTCCGGATTGCCCGTTATTGACGATGTCCATACCGACTCCTATGGCTGGAACAGTACGGATAAGACGGACAAATTTATTGAGATGCTGCGCGCCATGAAACCTGGTATTACCCAGGTCATTCTGCACGCCACGGTTCCCTCTCCAAATTTCGACCAGATTTCCGAATCCGGAGAGAAGCGGGGCGGCGACCTCAACGCCATGCTCGATTCGAAATTGAAACAAGCCATTGAAAAGGAGGGAATTCTCCTGACTTCCTGGAGGGAACTAATCGAACGCAGAAAGAAAGCGAAATAAGACAAGGTCATTCCATCAGCGCCTGTACATGCTCTGCCACGCTCTCGCCCAGGGCGCCAAGGTGATAGCCTCCTTCCAGGAAGGAAATGGTACGTCCCCCCGCAATGTGTTTGATTAGGCGTGTTATCTCCCCAAAATGTCTGCTCTCCAGCAGTTGGTTGCCCAGAGGGTCGAGGCGGTGTGCATCAAAACCGGCGGAAATCAGGAGGAAATCCGGCGCGAATGACTCTAACTGCGGTACCACGGCTCCCTGAATCGTATTTATCCACTGCATGGGACTGCTTCCAGGCGCCATCTGGAAGTTCAGGTTCGTATTGTTTTTTCCGGTCTCATAGGGGTAGCCCGTACCCGGGAAAAGGGGATATTCATGCAGGCTGACGAAAAGCACGGTGTCGTCATCGTAAAAGGCGTGCTGGGTGCCGTTTCCGTGGTGTACGTCAAAATCTACGATAGCCACGCGCGCCGCCGCGCCCGTCTCCCGCAGCCAATGCGCTGTGATTGCGATGTTATTGAACAGGCAGAACCCCATGGCCCGGTCTGCTTCCGCGTGGTGGCCGGGCGGACGCATCATTACGAAGGCGTTCTCGAACTGGCCGTTCAGGATACCCCGGGCCGCCGTAATGCCCGCCCCCGCCGATAACAGGGCCGCCTCCCAGGATGCGGGAACCATCACGGTGTCGGGGTCCGGATACTCCGCCCCGTCAAGACAAGCGGCCCTAATTTCGTCAAGGTGTGTTTGCGTATGATTGCGCAATAAGTCTTCTGGTGCGGCGGGCTCCGGCCGCAGGCAGGGCGCTTCTATATGGCGTTCCTGCAGGGCGCGTCGAATCGCTTCCAGGCGCAACGGCGATTCCGGGTGGTAGTCGCCTGTGTCATGAAGCACGGCCTCCGGGCAGTATAACAATACGGTTTTTGCCATAACGGTGTTCCTTGCGTTCCGGTACCGTTGACATTCTAACCTTTGTCGGGGAGGGAGTCAATCCCGTGTTCAATAGGATGCGACAACCGTTCCTGAGTTGATTACGGCCTGGCACGCCAGACGTTGATCGTCCGCCAGACCCATATCCTCTTCTTCCTGCGTCTTGGGCGCCAGGTTCTCCATTCCTTCCAGAATGGTGATGACGCATGTTCCACATATTCCCGCACGGCAGGCAAAGGGCACACCCAGGTCATCACACGCATCCATAATCGGCGAACCATCCGCTACCTGTTTCTCTTCTCCGTCAATAACGATTGTGGCCATAATGTTTCTCCTTACAGTGGCTAAAAAAGAACAGACGAAATAGACTTTTCTTATTCCCCTTTAAAAAAAGTTTTGCTCTCTCCGGTTCTCGGGGCGCGCCCGTTGACCTGTCCAAACTCAGTTCGTGGCGTTCAGAGTGCTGTTCGCGGGCGTATCCGCCGCGATTTCAGCGTTGCGGAAAGGGCCGTCCTTTTCCAGGAGCCATGCGAGCCCGTCATCGAGGATTTGCACCACGATGATGGCATCTTCTTTCCGCAGACCCGGATGGTCGCAGGGGTACCAGCGAATTTCTTTGGGTTCACCCAAGGCCTCATAGAGTTTTTTGCCCGCGTCGGGGCTGACCAGCGTGTCCTCCGAACCATTCAGCATCAACACAGGCCGTCCCGCAGTACCCGCAGCGTACCGTTTCGGGTCGGCCGGGCGCATCATGAAGGCAACCACCTGTTTACCCATCCAATGAAGGGGGGCATTGTTGACGGCATTCTTGATAAGCGGCGCATTCAGCATCGTCTTGATGTCCGCACCACCGACGACGAGTACGCTTGCGCGGATTCGTTCGTCAAAAGCGGTGGCCGTGGATCCGGTAATAGCGCCATAGCTGGCGCCGATAAGGTAGATCCGTTCCGGGTCGATATCCGGGTGCGTCTGCAGATAGTCAATCAGGCGTCGCGTGTCATTGATGGTTTTCCAGGGCCGTTGCCGAAAGGCCACGGCCTGGGCCAGCGGCCCTCCCTCGACTTCCCGTTCACCCTGCATGGACTGGTCAAAACAGGCCATGGCAAAACCGGCCTCGTTAAAGGGAGTGCAGATTTCTTCCAGAAACCTCTTGCTTTGTCCTATGCCATGCAGAAAAATAATTACCGGGAGTTTCCCTGTGTGTTCCATTGGCATGGTCATGATCACAGGTACGGGTTCTCCGGTCCTGGCCTCAATGCTGAACAACAGCTTTTCAAAACGGCGCGGGCGGACAATGCCGAAGAGATCGACGGTGTCTTCCACACGGGTCGCTTCTTTTACCTGCACATTGAAGGGTAGGCTGGGGTCATATTCCTTGAAGTAAGTCAAATCCGCCCACACTTTCGCGAGGAAAAGAACAATGATGAGGGTAAGCAATACCCCGCCGATTATTTTGAGTGCTTTGCGCATGACATGTTCCTTTATGGAAAGCTTTGCAGACTTCCTGAGTTTGCGGATGATGAGATAAAATCCTGAATAGGACGCCTGTGATGTTAATATAAAGAGGCCCGGCAAATCAACGTTCGATAATAAGCGCCGCAATTGTCCACAAGGACGTACCTGGAGCGCCCGGCCAGGCATGACAGTGGTAAGATTACCCGCTCAGTCCAGGGGCGTTGCCCTTTTCAGTTCATCCAGTTCGTATTGGATGCTTTGTGTTACCGGGAAACGAAACCCGGTCTTGGGATCGAGGTCGAGGTCCATGACCTTCAGCGCCACCGGGTGCTGGTCCCGTTTCCATTGGCTGGCGGCAAAGCGTTTCGCGAAATCCAACACCCAGCCGCGCAACCGCTCGGTATCATGTTCCGGGAAACGAAGACACAGCAGGCGCCAGCAGTCGGCCAGGGATAACCGTTTGCGCGCATACAGGTAGAGCAGGTCATCGAGCACGACATAAGGCATCAGGTCGGTTTCATCCAATTGCCCAGGAGCCAATTCGGCGCTTGGCGGGATGTCCAAGATAGGACGGATTGACCGGATACCGTCCCGCTCTGAAAGATATTCCAGCAGGCGGGTGACCACCGTTTTGGGCACGTTGGCGATGGGGGAGTAGCCTCCCTGGTTGTCTCCTCCCGTCGTACTGTAACCCACGGCGGCCTCGCTTAAGTTGGACGTTACCAGGAGCAGCCCTTCCGTGTTGTTTGCCCAGTTCAGCATCATGGCGCCGCGGATGCGCGCCTGAAGATTCTGCCGGGTCATGGGCGCCACCCCTTCCTCACCTCCCATAATCTCCGCCGCTTTCGCCAACGCGACCTTCGCCTCTTCCTCTATGGAAACTACCCTGAAGGGCACGTGAAGTTCCGCAGCCAGGCCGCGGGCGGCATTCTGAGTGCCTTCACTGCTCAGGGAACCGTTGGGCAGGTACAGTGTACTTACATAATCGGCGTAGTTCTCGCTCTCGCGGCCTTCCCGCAGCATTTTGGCGGCTCGCACCGCAAGCAGGAGGCACAAGGCGCTGTCACGCCCGCCGGACAAGGCCACCAGAAACTTTTTAAAAACACCCACTTTTTCAAAATAATCCCGCAGTCCCAGCGCCAGGGCGTCAAATAATTCATCCAGGGCCGGGTCGCGTTCCTGCTTGCGCCTATGCGCCGAAGGAAGGTAGTAACTGCGGGGTTGCTGCGCCGCGTACCGTTTTGCGGGGGCGGGGGTAAAGGTGCCGTTGCCGGCTTCAATCATGGTGGTCTGTCCCTGCTGGACATCGGTCCCGGCATATTGGCGCCACGTGGTATTTTCCATGCGGCTGTGCTCGATTTCATCCAGGTTCAGCACTGCATTGGAAAGGGTCCAGGCACGCTTGGACAGGAGGGGGCCCTCGCAGGCAAGTCCGGCCGGGGAGGCAATCAAGCCGCCGCCGTCAAAAACCAGGCGGCTGTTGTCGCAGCCCAGCAGGTTGGCATAGGCATATACGCATTTAAGAGTGGCGGCGGCGCTCATGACCAGCCGTTTGCGTGTCTCATTTTTACGCGGCGTGAAGGGGGAGGCGCTTGGGTTGCATACGATTTCCGCTCCCGCACGAACACGTTCCCATGCGGGGGAAACCGGACTCCAAAGATCCTCGCAAATCTCGGCGGTTACCAGTCCAAAGGGAAGTTTGAATACCAGGTCACCAGCGGGAACGCCGTTTATTTCCGTGACGCCGCCCGGCCAGGAAGTCCAGTTTCTTGCTTCATAAAAAACGCTGTATGCGGGCAGGTACTTTTTTAATACCAGGCCGCAGATGATTCTGTCGCTGATAAGGGCGGTGGCGTTGAATATCTGTGCATGGTGCACTACGGGAAGTCCGAACAACGCGGTGATGTTATCACACGAGGCTGCGATTTCGGCCAGGGCGGCCCAACTCTGCCGGGTAATGTCCCGCCATAAAATACGGTCTTCAAGACTGTAACCGGAGATGCAGAGTTCCGGCGTGACCAGGAGATGAGTCCCTTCTTCCTTTGCGGAGCGGATAAGGTCCAGCAGGCGACGCTTATTGCCCTCGAAATCACCAACTTTGACCGACACGGCCGCCACGCCGATATTTACCAGTCGCATCTTCGTGTTTCTCCCGATGTTACAACCGTTTTAGTCCGCCATTATGCGGCGCCTTCCGGGTTGATCAGCATCCTGTCTTTCATCTCACCAAGCCTGTTCGACAACAGCACCTTGTAAATTTCCGGGTTGCGCAGCCGCTTATATTCTTCGGGCATGCGGCTTTGATGGGCAAGCATCCGTTCTCGAATCGCCTTTGTAACAGGAACATCTCCGGTTCTTTTGCCTTCTTGAAATACCGTTTCCAGCAGTTCCATGGCCGATGCGGCGTTTTCCAGGCGTCGTACGGCATGGGGGTGCTTCTGGGCGCGACCCTCGATGGTGCCGCTCGTGGCCCAGGTCTCGGGGTCCAGGTACAGTATATCGCCCAGCGGCTGCCCGTCCCCATCATAATAGCGTACCAGCCGCTTGCGGCCGGGATCGGTCGCCTTTTCAAAATTGGAAGTGACTTTCATCCGGGGCTGCCATTGTCCCTCCTGCCACAGGGCGACGAGTTTGTACACCCCGGGCAATGCAGGCGCGTCATAAGCGGTGACTAACTGCGTGCCCACGCCCCAGGCGTTGATGCGCGCGCCCTGGCGTTTTAAGTCCGCGATGAGGTCTTCATTGAGGTCGTTCGACGCCACAATCAACGGTTCCTCCAGTCCGGCCTGGAGCATCATCGTGTGGCAAATCTTGCTGAGTTTCGCCAAATCGCCGGAATCGAGCCGGACGGCGGGGCGTACGGACAGTCCCTGGTCACGCATCTCGCGGAATACTTTTACGGCATTGGGAATACCGCTCTTTACCGTGTCATACGTGTCCACCAGCAGTACGCAGCGGTCCGGGTATAACCGGGCAAAGGCACGAAACGCCTCCAGCTCCGAGGCAAAACTCATGACCCAACTGTGGGCATGGGTGCCCGCCACCGGAATATCATGTATCTTGCCGGCAAGGACGTTGGAGGTCGATGCGCATCCGCCTATATACGCCGCGCGTGATGCGCTGACACCCCCGTCCGGACCATGGGCGCGCCGTAACCCGAATTCCATGACAGGGTCACCCCCCGCAGCCAGACAGACCCTCGCTGCTTTGGTTGCTATCAGGGTCTGATAGTTGACCATGTTCAGCAGTATGGTCTCCACCAGTTGCACTTCCAGAATGGGGCCTTCTATCTGGATTACAGGTTCGTGGGGGAATACCAGCGTTCCCTCGGGAACCGCGCGCACGATACACCGGGGTTTGAATTCGCGCAAGTAGTCCAGGAAATCTTCTTCAAACACCTTCAAGGACCGCAAGTAGTCGAGGTCATCTTCCGTGAAGGCCAGATGCTCGAGATAATTCAGGAAATCATCCAGGCCGGCAGACACGGCATAACCGCCATGTTGCGGCAGGGCGCGAAAAAAATAGTCAAAGGAGACGTGCTGTCCGGTGCGCCCGTCTTTCCAGTGCCCGGCCATCATTGTTAACTGGTAAAAGTCCGTCAACAAGGCAAGGCCTTCGCGCCGGAACCAGGAGTGGTGCTCCGCGCTCATTGGATGCCGTTGCTCCGGACGGTTTCCGCGCCGGCCGCCCGTAATTCCTCCAGAATGGATGTCGTGTTTTCAGGCAGTACGGCGCGAACTCCGTCCTCAACGAGTATGGTTGAAAAGCCCTCCTGCAGTGCGTCCAGTACGGTGGTGCGTACACAGTAATCCAGGGTCAGTCCGGCCACAAATACCCGTTCCACACCCCGGCGCCGCAGCATTTCGGCCAGGCCGGTGCGGTCGAACCCGCTATAGGCCTCCCGGCCGGAATCCGTGGCCTTGTTGATAATTAGGGCGTCCACGGGCACGCGCAGGTCGGGATGGAACTCCGCGCCAGGAGTATCTTCAATGCAGTGAACAGGCCAACTGCCGTCCCGGAACTCCGGTTCGAAAGAAAAACTGCAGTGGTCTTCAGGATGCCAGTCCCGGGTAAACACAATGTGATCAAAAAACTTAAGCATGCTGTTGATGGGGGAAACCACCCGTTCGCCAAAGGGAACAGGCAGGGCACCCCCAGTGCAAAAGTCATTTTGTACGTCCACGACAAGTAGTGCATCCGTTTCTTCGATTTTTAGCATGTGGTACTGGCCTCCACTCGCTGAAGTGCTGTGGAAATTATTGTGCTGTGGTCAAATGCCATGGCTGGCAGAGAGAATACATCAAACCAAGCCGCCTCCGAGGCGTCATCCGCCGCATGCAACGGGACGGGGGTGGGCAGTAAACCCCAATAGGCTACCGTTACACTGTGCCCCCGGGGATCACGTCCGGGGTCGCCAAACGTGTGGAACTGATTCAAGGGAATTCCTGATAACCCGGTTTCCTCACAAAGCTCCCGCTTTACTGCTGCCTCCAAGGATTCATCCTCGTCCACAAAACCGCCTGGAAGCGCCCAGCAACCGGAAAAGGGGGCATTTTTGCGCCGTATCAATACAACCTTGCGTTCCCGGTCCGTACCGGAAAAAACCACGGCATCCACGGTGAGCATGGGGCGCGGATAATTGTAAGTATAGACACTCACGTATATTCTTTACCTTTATGCTGTTTGTTTATAATACAAGATATGGTAAAGAAACTGCATCTTTTCTTTACTGGCACCCTAATCGGCCTGCAGGAAGAAGGTATAGAAAAGATAGGCGGTGTGTCAGCCGTACCTTCCACAGGAATGGGTTTGACGGACTTGTTCCCTGGGTTTTCGACCCTGTACGGGTCGACCTAATCAAACCGACTGGGAGCGAGAGCGGCGTGACGCCAGAGAATGAACCGCCATAAGAATATCTTCAGCGATAAAGGGCTTAAGAAGAAAACCATCCGAATAGGTGGCGCCCGCCTGGTTTATATGTTCCTCTTCCGCGCGGGCCGTGACAACAAATACTTTGATTCCGGAGAGATGATTGTTCGCTTTGATACGCCGGCAGACTTCACGGCCGTCCAGGTCGGGCAGGGTTATTTCAAGGAGTACCAGCCAGTAATCCCCTTTTTCGACCAATGTTAACGCCTCTTTGCCCGTCCGGCACGTATCAACCTCGTACCCTTCGCCTCCCAGGCAGTGTTTGATAAATAGTTGTGCCGCTTCATCGTCGTCTATATATATAATTTTTTTGCCCAGCACATTCTGGGCTGTTCTTTCCTGGGTCAGCGCATAGTGTATACCGCTAAGCAGAATGCTTTTTCGGAAATTACGTTTGACGCGGCCTGAAAAACGCTTGCGGCATGAAGGGGATAACTGTTCGTCATCACATAAAGCCAGAAGCGGTACCGCTTCTGGAAGGGGCTCTTCAAACAAAGAGTTTATCTGTTCATCTCCGGCGGGGCCGGGTTCCATGTCTACAATGATGCAATCGGGATTATATTTCTGCGCCAGATTGCGGGCTGATGATCCTGCTGCTGCGACAATCGTATCCACGCCTTCTGCAAACAGCACCTGTCGTACCTGGGCCACAAGGGCGCGATCCCGGGAGACCAGTTCGATGAGCAGGCGGGTTTCCGGAAGGATTGGAGGACGCTCCTGCTCGACTTCGGCGCTTTCGAGACGCCTGTATAGCGGCAGGGTAAACCTGAAGGTTGCGCCCTGGCTTTCACGGCTGAAAACGGTAATGCGCCCGCCATGGAGTCTCACAATGTCTTGGGCAATGGAAAGGCCGATCCCTGTTCCCGGATATCTTCGGCTGGATGAACTGTCATACTGGTAGAACCGGTTGAATATTTTGTCTTGCGCTTCTTTTGGGATGCCAATTCCCGTGTCCGTTACGGAAAAGGTCACTTCTGTTTTATGCAGGTTGACCGTTACCGTTACGGTTCCGCCGTTATCATTGAATTTAACCGCATTCGAAAGAAGGTTGTTGAAGACCTGCCCCAGTTTTCCTTTGTCACCGTTGACAAGCACCGGCTCCTTAACCGATGCATTCTCCTCGTCCTGTACGGTCAGAAGCAGTGTAATACCCCGGCCATCCGCAACAGGTTTCACCGTCTCCAAACTCGCTTGTATACAGTCCACAACATCAAAAGGTGTCAGGACCAGTTCTTCGGAACCATGGTAAAGCTTGGAAAAGTCAAGCAGGTTGTCGATCAGATTGGATAACTTTTCCGCATTGCGCATCATAATCGAGAGAAACTCGCGTTGTTGTTCTGAAATTACCCCGGCTTTGTTGTTCAACAGCATATCGGAGTATCCCATGATGGCCACCAGCGGTGTGCGGAGTTCGTGGGAGACATTTGACAAGAGCTGCGTTTTCATCTCGTCGAGAGACTTCAACTCTGTATTCGCATCCTTGAGCTTTTCCCTCGCCTGGCTTACTTCTTCCAGGGAATGTTTCAAATTTTCGAGCAATTGGGCATTCCGGATGGCTGCGGTCAGGTGAGGTGCGATTTGCTCGAAGATTTGGGCGTGGCGCTGGGTAAATCCGCCCCTATCTCGGGAACCGAACGAAAGGACTCCGATGAGGCCGTGTTTAGCGAACAAGGGAACACAGAGAATGCTTTGTATATACTGCGGGAACTGGTGGCATATCGGTATTGTGGTGGCCTGCAGGTTTTCCACCAGGAGATAGCGTTTTTCCTGTGCCACCCATCCCGCCCATCCGTTGTCGTCGTCCATGCGGGGAAAAACCGTACCGCTACCCGTGAGTTCCGGATATAGTTGTCTCGTCTCAAAGGTATTCTCATTCAGGCTTAGCGCAACGGCCGCATAATCAAATTCCGCCATGCGCCTGACCTCTCCGGCCAGGTTTTCATA
>JAKJCY010000159.1 GCA_022706235.1 Candidatus Hydrogenedentota bacterium
GCTCCAGGTCCGTCTTGTGGTGTCCTTGTCCCAATAGGACATGGTTACCGTACCTCCGACGTTACTGCCGGCCAGGCCGCCGGCGGAATGGCTGCCTTTCACTTCACCGATGGCGTAACACGAGGAGATTGTGCCCTCATTACTGCCCACCAAGCCCCCGGCGGTGGTGTTGCTGGACACGATGCCCGTGGAATAACATGCCAGGATGATGCCCTTGTTGTTTTGTCCCACCAAGCCGCCGGCATACTGGGTCCCATTGACATTGACCGATGCGCGGCAGTACCGGATCGTGCCGCTGTTAAAGGCGACCAGGCCACCAATATAATAAGCGCTGACCGCCACTTTCCCCGTGGCGTAGCAGGAGTCCACCGTCCCTCCGTGATTTTCCCCCACCAAGCCTCCTGTATACTTCCAACCTGTCATATCCACGGATTCCGCGCCGAGGCGATAGACCGCGCCTTGCGCATCCAAATACCCGAAAAGACCGACACCTTGGTTGCCTGGCATATTAAACCGGCCATTGTGCACGATGTGGTCGTTGCCATTAAAAACACCACTAAAGGGAATGGCATTGTTGCCCACCGGGTTTAAAGGTGCTGTGTTGGATTCATCGGCCAAATCGATGTCCTCTATCAGGAGGAAATGCTTGTTCCAGTCTTCCGTATCGGCGCACAGGCCCGCCCAGTCCATCACAGTGCCGATCCGGTAGGGATCCGTGGTTGCGCCGGTGCCGCCGCTATATTTGGACGGGGCGACATGGGTACGCAGGCAAGGATACCCGGCATTCAAGAGGTATTCCGGATCATCGACCCAGGTTGTGCCAAAGTCCCAACCCGTATAGGTGTCCACCATGTAGGGATAGGTCATCTCCGCGGTGGCGCGTCCCGCTCCTCCGGCGCTTTCAGACAGGCCAGAGACTTCCACGTCCCAGTAACTCAACGTGACCGAACCGCCCTCGTCGCCGCCCACGAGGCCGCCGAGGACTCCGCCGCCCGCCACGTAGACCGCGGCGTAGCACGAGGCAACCATACCGCTGTTGTATCCCAGCAGGCCGCCGGCATCGTGTCCTGTCACGACTCCCCGGGCGTAACAGGAGGTAACGGCGCCGCCAGCGTTGTACCCGACCAGGCCCCCGCTGGTATCGCCGGTCACGGCGATGCCTGAAACATAACAGGAGGAAACCGTCCCTTCATTGATACCGACCAGACCGCCGGTGTTCCCGCTGCCTGTTATAAACGTACTTTCCAGGCCGAGGTTTCGGATTTCACCGTCCGAATTGACACACCCAAACAACCCGGCGCTGTCATTTTCATAACCGGTGATTTCAGCGTTGCGCAGGGTATGGCCCGCGCCGTCGAATACGCCTGAAAAACAGGCGAATTCAGTGCCTATCGGCGTTATCACATTCGTATTGGACTCTCCGGCAAAGTCAATTTCTTCCAACAAAATAAAATGCTTGTTCCAGTTTTCCGTCTCAGCGGTCAGCTGCATCCAGTCCGCCGTGTTTCCGATTTTAAACGGGTCGGCTTCCGTGCCCGAGCCGCCGCTATACATCAAGGCTTCCGCCGTGGCGGTAAGAACTAGTACGGCCATCAGCACCACTGTTAAAGTCACTCCTGTTTTCAAGGCAGTTCTCCTGTAGATTCTCGTTTCATCTGATTTCCGCCACCATGGCTGTGGAGCATCAGCGACTCCTGTACAAGGAACATTGTAGTTATTTTTGGATGCTTTGTCTACCATAATAGCCCCTGGTCTTATCATGTCTATTCTACTGTCAGATTAAGGTGCCCGTGTTTTGATCATGCATCGGGTCATACTGGTCCCGGTCGGCAATAGTGCCATGTGAACTGTACGAGAGATACCCTGCGAAGAGCCCGGGTGTACTGAGGGTTGTGGATTTGTGATTTGCCCGCTGTTCAAAGTATAGTGACCCGCATGAAACGTTATGCTGCGTGTATTGGTTTGAGTGTGGTGTCCTGCCTGGTGCCACTGGCTTTCTGTGCCTGTTCCACCGGTGCGAACAAAGACAAACCGTCTCCCGCGGGCACTACGGTGCCTTCCGGGGAAAAACCCGTGTTCCCTGCGGTTACATTCATCCACGAGATGAGTCCTGTCGGCGATATGATGCGCGCGTTCGGAGAGCAGGCGGGTGGCGGGTTTGTGCTGATGAGCGGCCTGGAAGAACGGGCGGTTCCAAAGGTTGAATTTCAGAAACAACCTTATGAACAGGCTATCGCGCATTTTGCCTCCGCCGTGGACTGCATCCATACGCATACCCCGTATTACTACCTGGTGGTGCCCCCGGAATATCAGCAGTTGGAAGCCGTTTCGCTGGCGGCCAAACTTGATACCACGTATGCGTCCATGAACGTAAGCGCCGCATTCGGGGCCAAGACGGAATTGTTCATTGTGCTGGCGGCCTTGAGTGAGAGCCTTGATATAACCGTTGTCGCGGATAATTTCATCGCGGAGTCCTGCTGCGGCGAGGTTCACTTGCCCGAGGCGCCGTTGGCCGTTATTTTAGAGGCGATACTGCAATCGGCGCGTATCCCGCCCGATACGCTTGTGGTGGAGAGTACAGCGGAGTATATCTTTTTGCGGGCGGCGCGCAATGAAAGCCAGGCTTCTTTACGCCTGGATACAGGGTCATTAACCGCCGAACAGTCCGCCCTTTTGGACAAAGAAGTTTCACTCAGTCTCCCCGGCGTTCCCGGCGACAAGGAAGGGCTAATTTTCGCCTTCGAGCCGATAGCGTTACGTGAGGCTTTATATCCGGTATCAGAGCAGCTGGGCATCAAGGTGGTGGCGCAGCGACGTCTCGTGGATATCCCCGTCAATCCCGTGGTGATAAAAAAAGTACGGCTGGAAACGGCGATGAATTTGTTAATCCGGCAATGGCCGTTGACGGGATTTTGCTGGGAATTGCAGGCAAACCGGATTTTGATACGGGAGCAATAACCTTTTTTATACGCCGGTATGTCCGAAGCCGCCGCTGCCCCGCGCGGTATCGTCAAGCCGGGCTTCCCGGTTCCAATGCACCCGGGCCACAGACGCCACGACCAGTTGCGCGATGCGGTCTCCCCGCCGGATGGTGAAGGGGTCATCCCCGAGGTTGACCAGCAACACCTTCACTTCACCGCGGTAATCCGCGTCTATCGTGCCGGGGCTGTTTATCATCGTGATGCCATTGCGCAGCGCCAGCCCGCTTCTGGGCCGAACCTGTCCTTCATAGCCGGGCGGAATGGCGATGCACAATCCGGTGGGTACGGCCGCGCGTTGTCCGGGCCGCAGCACGAGGGGTTCGGTCACGGCGGCGCGCAGGTCCATGCCGCTGGCATGTTCGGTTTCATAGGCGGGCAGGGGCATGTCTTCGTAACCGGGCAACTGTTGAATGGTAATGTGAAGGGGCGCGTCCATCACAATTCTATTCCATTGACCGCTTCCGTTCCCGCCGGGCCCAGAAGCAGCAGGGCGCAAGAGTCACGCGTAAGGCTCCGCCCGGCATATTCCTGCAGATTTTCCACGGTTACGGCGTTGATATTCGCGATGATTTCCGGAACAGGTGGAATTCGATTCTGGAAGAGCAACCCTTTGGCCATATACGCCATGCGCGTCTGGGTGCCTTCCATCGCCATCAGTATCGAACCCTTCAACTGCTGGCGCACGCATTCCAGTTCTTCTTCCTCCATGGGATGTTCCCGAATGCGCCGGATCTCCTCAAAGGTCAGGGAAAGGGCGCGCTCGCAATTCTGCGGCGCTACAGCCTCATAGATGCCCATCATGCCGGTGTGGATGTGGCTGGTATGATAGGCATAGACACTGTACGCCAGTCCTTCCTTTTCACGAATGATTTCAAACAGGCGTGCCGTGCCGCCGCCGCCCAGCGCCCCGGTCAGCATGTTACACTTGAACCTGTCATCGTCCGTGGCTGAGGGTCCCGGAAAGGCAAGGCCGATGTGAGTCTGGGAAATGGGGCGTTCGGCAATTTTGACGCCCGACTGGAAACGGGGCTGATTCGACATGGCGGGAGCGGGAGCGTTTTTCTTTTTGCACATGGCGGTTTCCACCTTGCGCAACACCTTTTCTTCGTCAAATTTGCCGGCAATGGAAAACACCATGTTCGAAGGGGTATACCAGGTATCGTAGAAAGAACGGAAATCCTTTGTTCTGAAGGTGGCAACGGTTTCGGCGTACCCCGACACCGGCCTGCCCAGGGGATGGTCGGGCCAGTGGTATTCCGACAGGAGGTCATGGGAAAGTTCATCGGGCGTATCTTCGACAGAGGCGATTTCTTCAAGGATGACGCCGCGCTCCTTTTCAATATCCTGAAAACGGGAGTTGTTCAAAATGTCAAACAGGACGTCGAGCCCTTCTTCCACGTATTCCTCCAGCATGCGCACATAGAGATTGGTATATTCCCGTGATGTGCCGGCGTTGATGTACCCTCCCCGGCGTTCGATATCATCCATAATCTGGTGTACCGTACGGTTGCGGGTTCCCTTGAAAAACAAATGCTCCAGAAAATGGGCGAGTCCGGCCTGCCCGGGCGTTTCCGCCGCGGACCCAGTCTTTATCCAAACCCCTGCGGTAGCGGAATGGACATAAGGCAGCCGTTCCATGGCGATGGTAAAGCCATTATCCAATCGGTGAAGCTTGATATCTGCATGCGGGAGATCGTTCACGGTATAACCTTTTGCTTGGCCGCTTTAAAATAATAAGGGTTGTCACGCGTATGCCGTGACAACCCGGTGTTTCCATTCGTACGAAGAGACACGGCTACCGATTGCGGTCTCGCCGCGACCGGTCGTTATTGCGGTCATCCCGTCTGGGCCGGTCGTCCCTTCGGGGCCGATCGTTTCGCCGGTTGCCTTGGGCGCCGTCGCGGGAGGGCTGGGATTGATACCCTTCCGGGGCCGGTTGCACCTGGCCCAGTTCACGGTCCGCGGCGATTTTGGACAGGTTGACCCGTCCCATCTGGTCGATTTCGATAACCTTGATTTGTATTTCATCACCCACATTGACGACATCGGTCACATTGTTTACACGATAATCCGCCAGTTCCGAAATGTGGATCATACCTTCTTTATTGCCGATGACGGTGCAGAAGGCGCCGAAGTTCATAATACGGGTGACCCGGCCCGTGTAGATCTTGCCAACCTCCACGTCCGCAACAATTTCCTGGATGAGCTCGATGGCGGCGTCGGCGGCTTCCTTGTTGGTCGCGGCGATGTTGACGGTGCCGTCGTCTTCGATTTCGATTTCCGCACCGGTTTCACTTTGTATCTGCCGGATGACCTTGCCCCCGGGTCCGATGACTTCACGAATCTTGTCGGGATGGATCTTGATGGTGAAAATGCGGGGCGCGTAGGGGGAAAGGTCGGGTCTGGGCTCCGCAATGGCGGCATTCATGATGCCCAGGATATGCTCGCGTCCTGCGCGCGCCTGTTCCATGGCCTGTTTCATGACTTCCCGGGAAAGCCCTTTCACCTTGGTATCCATCTGAAAAGCGGTGATGCCTTTTGTGGTGCCGCACACCTTGAAATCCATGTCGCCTAAATGGTCTTCATCACCGAGGATATCGGAAAGGATGCGGACTTCATCGCCTTCCTTGATGAGGCCCATGGCAATGCCGGCAACGGGCGCCTTGATGGGAATACCCGCGGCCATCATGCTGAGCGACCCGCCGCATACCGTAGCCATGGAGCTGGAACCGTTGCTTTCCGTGATGTCTGAAACAATGCGGACGGTGTAGGGAAAACTTTTTTCGTCGGCTAGATCATAACGTTCGGGATGGAGGAACGGGAGCATGCACTCAAGGGCGCGTTCCGCCAGTTTCCCGTGCCCCACTTCACGCCGCCCGGGGCCCGCGATGCGGCGCACTTCACCCACCGACCACGCCGGGAAATTGTAATGCAGGAAGAAGCGGCGGAATTCATCGCCTGTCAATTCATCGAGGCGCATTTCGTCTCGGCTGGTGCCCAGCGTGGTCGCCACAATCGCCTGGGTTTCCCCGCGGGTAAACAGGGCGCTACCGTGTACCCGCGGCAGGATGTCGAGTTCAATCGTGATGGGGCGTACTTCATCCAGGCGGCGTCCGTCCATGCGCAGATTGGTCTCGATAACGGACCGGCGCATGATGCTTTTCTTGAGGTCTCCATAGACCGCCTCTATCTGCGGGGCGCATTCGGCGTACCGTTCCTCCCCATACCGCTGTGCCAGCGTTTCCAGCACCTCGGTTTTCAACGCATCCAGCGCGTCGAGACGGCTTTGTTTCTCGCGGATGGCCAGTGCCTCCACGATGCGCCCGGCAGTGAGGGCTTCCACCTCGGCGGCAAGTTGCGGGTCGATGGCGTCATCCGGAACCGGCATCTTTTCCACGCCGACCCGGTTGCGGAATTCATCGATACATTCCACGATTGCCTTGATGTGCCCGTGAGCGAACTCCAGCGCCTCCACCATGAGGTCGTCCGAGAGTTCATGGGCCTGCCCTTCCACCATGCAGATGGAATCTCGCGTGCCCGCCACAATGATGTCAAGGCTGCTGTTGTCCACTTCATCCATATGCGGATTTACAACCAGAGCATCGTTAATATAGCCGACACGGACCGCGCCGATGGGTTCGAGGAGGGGCACCTTGGAAACATGCAGGGCCGCGGATGCCGCGTTAATCGAAAGCACGTCGGGGTTGTGGATATTGTCCGCGGAAAACACCGTCTGGCAAATCATCAGCTCGTTCAGGAACCGCTTGGGAAACAAGGGACGCAACGGACGGTCCGTCATACGGCAGACCAGGATTTCCCGTTCCGAGGGGCGTGATTCGCGCCGGAAAAAATTGCCCGGAATCTGGCCCACAGAATAGAACTTTTCCCGGTAATCCACCGTCATCGGGAAGAAATCCGCACCTTCTTTGGCTTCCTGGGCCACCGTGACCGCGGACAATACCATGGTATCGCCGCTTTGACAAATCACGGCTCCGTGCGCCTGTTTTGCTATGCGTCCTGTTTCGAACTGTAATTCATCCGCCCCGATCTGTACCGATATTCGTTCTACCATTCTTTGTTTTCCTTTTAACCGTGTTCAATATACGGTTGTTGCGCCCGCCCGGTGTATCCATTTTCCCAAAGGCGGTGACAGTACACAAGAACCCGCGCCTTGCGTACACCCTGTTGGCGTACGGTTGCGCCGTACGGGCGCTCCCTCTGCTCTCCACATGCACCCCCTTGCACGGCAACTACTTGCGGAGGCCAAGTCTTTCGATTAAGGCGCGGTAACGCTCGATGTCCTGCCGGCGCACATAATTCAGCAAGTTTCGCCGCTTACCGACAAGGCGCAACAGGCCGCGGCGGCAGGCGAAGTCCTTGGGATGCTGGCGCAAATGCTCCGTGAGTTGCGTAATGCGCTCGGTAAACAGTGCTACCTGCACTTCCACGGACCCTGTGTCGGCACTATTGGTGCCGTGTTCCAGGATGATCTTTTCTTTTTCGGTTTTTGCTAATGACATGTTTTCACCTTTCTTTTAAATACACCCGCTCCCAGCACGGCGACGGTGAACCGCTCGGCCGAGACCCAGGCAACTTGAACAAAATCGCGTTAATTATACCAAAAACATCGGGGGCAATAGGAATATTATTCTAATGGCCGCAGCAGTGGCATGAATTCCCCGAACAGGGGGGGGAACTTAGAGCGTCCAATCCTGGCAACACTTTGCCTTCAAGCATCTCCAGAGAGGCGCCACCACCCGTGGAAACATGGGACATTTTGTTGCCCAGGCCGAACTGAAGCACGGCCGCTGCCGTATCTCCACCACCGATAATAGAGGTAATGTTACTTGCGGCGAGGGCCTGTGCGATCGCCCGGGTGCCTTTGGCAAAGTTCTCCATTTCGAATACGCCCACAGGACCGTTCCACACCACGGTGCGCATGGTTTGCAGCGTCGAGATAAAGAGGGCAACGGTTTCGGAACCGATATCCAGCCCCTGCCAGCCCGCAGGAATGGCATCGGCCTTGACTTCCTTCCTCTGGGCATTGTTGTCAAAGGCATTGGCAATCACGATATCAACAGGCAGCAACAACTTGACCCCCTTCTCTTCCGCAAGCCGCAACACATCGGCCGCAACGGGAATACCGGGTTCGTCCAGAATGGAATTGCCGATTTCATAGCCTTTGGCTTTGAAAAACGTGTAGGCCATGCCGCCACCAATCAGCAGCGTGTCCACCAGGTCCAGCAGGTGTTCAATTACATGAATCTTATCGGATACTTTGGACCCGCCCAGCAACGCCGCGAGCGGGCGTTCCGGGTTTTCCAGCACTTTGTTGAAATATTCCATTTCTTTGGCGACCAGGAAGCCGGCAGCGCTTTGATTGATATACCGTGTAATCCCCTCGGTGGAGGCATGGGCCCGGTGTACCGTTCCAAAAGCGTCAGAGATATAAACATCGCCAAGGCGTGCCAGTTGCGCGGAGAATTCCGGATCGTTCTTGGTCTCTCCCTTGTAAAACCGGGTATTTTCCAGAAGAATAACCTCGCCGGGCTTCAAGGCCGCCACCGCCGCTTCCACTTCAGGACCGACGCAGGCATCAAGTTTTTTGACTGGGAGTTCCAGCAATTCGGCAAGTTTAGCGGCCACGGGATCCATTTTAAAGCGGGCGTTATTCTTTTCCATTGCCGCCCGTTCTTCGTCACTTTCCGCCTTGGAGAGGTCTTTGGGCCTGCCGAGATGGGACATCAGGATGAGCTTGCCTCCCTTTTCCAGAACGTACCGGATACTCTTCAGGGCGGCGCGAATCCGCATGTCGTCCCTTACGGAACCATCCTCATTTTGGGGCACGTTGAAATCCACGCGCATCAGGACCCGCTTGTTGTTTACATCGATTTGATCCAATACAAGTTTATTCATGGAAAAACCCTCTACCGGTTTTGGATAAAGGGGCCGCGCTTCCGCGCGGCCCCGGGTTATGCTTGTTTCACTTATTTCGCCATCAATTTGAACAGATCGATGCAACGGTTGGAGTAGCCCCACTCATTGTCATACCAGGAGATGACTTTCAGAAAATTATCGCCCATCACCATGGTTGACAGGGCGTCAAATACGGAGGAATGGGGATTGCCGATAACGTCACAGGAGACAATTTCGTCTTCCGTGTACTGCAGGATGCCTTTCAGCGGGCCTTCCGCCGCCGCTTTGATGGCGGCGTTCACAGCCTCTTTCGTTACCGGTTTGGCCATCTCGGCGACCAGGTCGACGACACTGCCATCGATCACAGGCACGCGCATGGCCAGACCGTCCAGTTTTCCTTTAAGTTCGGGAAGTACTTCGCCGACAGCCTTGGCGGCGCCGGTGGTGGTCGGAATGATGGAATAGGCGGCAGCCCGGGCGCGGCGCAGGTCGCTGTGGGGCATGTCGATGACCTTCTGGTCGTTCGTGTAGGCGTGGGTGGTGGTCATGAACCCGCGTACAATGCCGAAGGTCTCGTGAAGGACCTTGGCGACCGGCGCCAGGCAGTTGGTGGTGCAACTGGCGTTGGAGACGACGCGATCCGTCGGCTTCAGGGTTTCATGATTTACACCGTAAACGATGACGGCGTCCAATTTGCCCTTGGGCGGCACGCTCAGCAGTACTTTTTTCGCGCCCGCATTAATGTGGGCTTCGCACTTTTCCTGGGAACGGAATACGCCTGTGGATTCCAGAACCAGTTCCACGCCTTTATCGCCCCAGTTCAAAGCGGACGGGTCTTTTTGCGCCGTTACCAACACTTTTTTTCCGTCTACGACGATGGCTTCGCCGTCCGTCGTCACATTCTTGCCATACACGCCCATGACGCTGTCATACTTGAGCAGATGCGCCAATGTTTTGGCGTCCGTTAAATCATTGATGGCCGCAATTTCAAACGCCGGGTCTTCAAAGAGGAGTTTGAATACGTTTCTGCCAATGCGTCCAAAACCGTTGATACCTATCTTTGTTGCCATTCTTGAATGTTCCTTTCATAATATGAGGTTAATTTTTACCACACGACACGATAACAACCGCACATAAGCTTGTATGCTAACCGAATCGCTTCGGACGTTAGTATGGATATGGACGTGTCACCCGCAGGTTACTTCATAAGTAGAACGATGAATCCGGGCGGGTGCCATCACCATATACGTCCCCGGCTTGGATCTATCTCCCCTGGGCAAGCCCCTCTATAGAAATACTTGCTTTGAAGGGACGATATGGCTTACCTTAATGGTGGCAGTATGCCATATTAAACGTAGTGAAGTCAATATCAAACGCATTTTTTCACGGGCATGGAGGCCAAGAACATGCTCAATACAGGCAAACGCGTCTTTGGATACTGGCGGTGTGTCACGACGAAACGGGCCGCCGGATGGTGGTATTTTATGGTTCACGAATTCGGGTTTTATGAGTTGAGGATACCCTCGAAGGAGCGCAGTGATGTATAACAGCGTAGTAATCGGGCGCGGCTGTTTCGCCGGGCGGACGGTATGGATATCCTTAATCATGGCGCTAGTCGCGCTCTGCCTGGGCGGTTGCGGTTCCTGCCTGGGGAAAAAACCTTCAGAAACGGGCATACCCCATG
>JAKJCY010000015.1 GCA_022706235.1 Candidatus Hydrogenedentota bacterium
TCCTGGAAAAGCGGCCCGCATGCCGGGCGCTTCAGGAAACACGGTCCAAGACCTCCGTGAAAAAGAACTTGTCAACGTTGTGAGCCTAATCGAGCCCGCATCGCTGCGCATGCCCGATGTGCTCGTTCTCAAATCCGGTTTGAGAACGAGTCCGCAAGGTATGGAGTGCGCAAGCCATGCCTGCGCTTGTGCTCTCCTGTTCATGTAATCTGCGGCGTGTACAAAACACTCTCAAAATTAGCGTGTCGAGAAAGGGAAAGCGTAAACGCGACTTACGCACCTCAACGGTACCGGAATATCTGGGAACCAGAAGAACAACGACTTATGACAACATACAATGAAGACTCTCAAAGCATAGAAAACAACATTCACGGTATGCTTGTGCGCCGCGAAACTTTCTTGAACAAACGGTTTCGCCTCCTTCTGGTCGCAATTCTTGTCCTCTTGATCCTGGTGGGGGGATGGGCCTTGTTTACCGATACACCGGAACGGAGCGTTTCCGGTACCTTGACCCGGGGATACGCATGTCCGCCGTCTGCGCATTATACGTTGGGCGCGTTTTCTGTAGTCTGGACTACGGAACAGGGCGGCTGCCTTGAGGTGCGTCATCGGGACGCCCCGGAACGGGTCTTGTGGGCGACAGTTCCCGGGACCTCATTTGCGGCGGCAGGCCGGGGACAGGAAAGGGTGACGGAATCGCGGGGGTCGTATAAGATTAAGGATGCGCTTTCCCGTATTTGCACGAACCAGACGATTGAAAGCATCGTGCAGGAACCGGACCGCCTGCTTGTGAAGGGAATGCTTACGGGGCTGCGGGCAGCGGGTACCGTGGGTTATGTGTTTTCTCTTGAATCTGTCGGGGAAAACCAGATTGCCTTTGCGTTGTCCCTGTCTGATTCCACCTATAACCGTTCCTGGATGACTTACGCTTCGGAGCCGGACGAGCATTTCTTCGGGTTTGGCGAGCAGTTCTCTTGTTTTGATCTCAAGGGGAAACGCGTTCCCATAGTTGTACAGGAACAAGGTATCGGCCGGGGCCTTCAGCCCATTACCTTTCTGGTTAACCTTGTCGCGGGTGCTGGCGGCAGCTGGGACGCTTCCTATGCCTGCGTTCCGCACTATATCACCAGTAAATGCCGTTCCTTGTTTCTCGAGAACTCGGAATATACCGTCTTTGACCTTCGGGAAGGGAACCGGGTACAAGTGAAGGTATTTTCCTCCCGTTTGTGCGGCCGGATTTTGCAGGGGGATACACCGGCGGGTTTGGTTGAGGAATATACCGCCTGCACCGGGCGCATGCGGCCCTTGCCCGACTGGATACATGAAGGGGCCGTGGTCGGCATGCAGGGCGGCACCGAAAAGGTCCGCCAGGTGCTGGCCGCGCTGAAGGAACACGACACGCCGATAGCGGCCTTCTGGCTGCAGGACTGGGTCGGCCCACGCACTACGAGCATCGGCAAGCAGCTGTGGTGGAATTGGGAACTGGACCGGGATACCTATCCGGAATGGAACACCCTGCGTGAAGAACTGGATGCCGATGGAATACGCCTGATGACCTATGTCAATCCTTTTTTGGCGGACGTTTCCGAGAAACCAAATGCCCGACGCAATTTGTTCCAGGAAGCCGCAGAGAAGGGATTGCTGGTGCGGGACAGCGGCGGCAACCCGTGTCTCATTCCCAATACCAGTTTCTCCGCGGGCCTGCTGGACTTGACCAACCCGGCGGCATGCGTCTGGATGAAAGAGGTTATACGGGACCAGGTCATCGCGGAAGGAGCGAGCGGGTGGATGGCGGATTTCGGGGAAGCGCTGCCCTATGATGCCGTGCTTCATTCGGGGGAACCGGCCTCTTCGTTTCACAACCGGTATCCGGAGGCCTGGGCGCGCCTGAACCGCGAGGCCGTTGACGACACCGGGCGAGGCGAGGACTTTGTGTTTTTCACGCGCTCCGGGTATCGTTCGAGCCCGCGATACACCACGCTGCAGTGGCTGGGCGACCAGCTGGTCACGTGGGATGCGTACGACGGCATCAAGACGGCGGTTATCGGATTACTCAGCAGCGGCCTGTCCGGGTTCAGTTTCAACCACAGTGACATCGGCGGTTACACCACCTTTTCAATGCCGCTTCTGGGTTATCAGCGAAGCAGGGAACTGCTGTTCCGCTGGATGGAACTGAACGCCTTTACAACACTCTTTCGCACCCATGAAGGCAATCAGCCGGAGTCAAACGTCCAGTTCTATGACGATGAGGAGACGCTGGCCTATTTTAGCCGCTTTGCCAGGGTGCACAAGGCCTGGGGCTTTTACAGGGCGCAGCTGATAGAAGAAGCGGGGCGCACGGGGCTGCCCGTGGTGCGTCCGCTCTTCCTGCACTACCCCGGGGATGAGAATACCTACAGCCTGTCCTATCAACAGTTTCTTGTCGGGCCGGACCTGATGGTGGCGCCGGTGCTGGACCCCCGCCGGAACTCCGTTGTGGTCTATTTCCCCGAAGGAGCGTGGATACATATCTGGTCCGGTAACTCCTATGGCGGCATCCACCCGCGTTCGCGGGAAACGGTCAGTGCGCCCCTGGGCCGCCCGGCCGTGTTTTACCGTTCCCGGTCTGAAACCGGACCGAGGTTCATGGAGGAACTCCGCCGTGAAGGTCTGCTGGAATAACAGTACTTCTTCCCTCGCAAACCGAATGCGAGTGGTCCCAACATGTTGACGTTGGAAAGATAGGGGCCCTGTTTTCTCCGCTTATTTTTTCTGCGCTGAGTTGATCCGGATGGCCCGATGGGATACACTGCCGATTCACCCCTTCATGAAACAGGATTGAGGAAGACGATGAATACTAATCTTGACGCTCAGGAAAAGGACAGCCCGGTCTGGACCGGTGGACTCGTGACGCGGCTCGGCCTGTACACGGCCATTATGGTCATCATGGGCAACATGATCGGGTCCGGTATATTCAAAAAAGCCGCCCCCATGTCCGTCGAACTCCAATCGGCCGGGCTCGTGCTGTTATGCTGGCTGATTGCGGGTTTGGTCAGCCTGTTCGGTGCCTTGTCCAACGCGGAGTCGGCCGGTATTATCGCCGGTCCGGGTGGTTTCTATGCCTTTTTTCGAAAAATGTACGGCCGTGCATTCGCGTTTATTTATTGCTGGTCCAGTTTTGCCGTGTTACAGTCCGCTTCCATCGCCTCCATCGCCTATGTTTTCGGGCAGTCGGCCAATTCTCTTATCGGGTTGCCCCGGCTGAGTCCGGCCTGGGAGAGCATCTCCGTGTTCGGCGTCTTTTATCCCTTCGATAATTTCGGGGTAAAACTGTTTACAATCGCGACCCTGCTGTTGGTGACCACGGCGAACTACTTCGGCGTAATCTTTGGCGGCATTATCGCCAACATTTCGACCGGGTTGAAACTGGCGGGTATCGCCGTGGTGGTCGTTTTCGGATTGTGCGCCGGTTCCGGTTCCCTCGAACATCTCCTGCCGTTGGGGGCGAATCCGGATGCGGTCTATGGAAGCGACCTGGGGTTGTTCGGGGCCATGTTCGCCGCGTTGCTGGGAGCGTTCTGGGCATACGACGGGTGGACCAACGCCATCAGCCTCGGCGGGGAAGTGCGCAATCCCAGGCGCAACATCCCCCTGGCCCTGGTTATCGGTGTAGGCAGTATCATCGGGATCTATATGCTGGTGAATTTCGCTTATCTCTATGTCATGCCCGTGGAGGAAATGCAGGCGGTCGCCGCTTCCGACAATGGCATCATCGGCGTGGAGGTCATGCGCAAGGCCTTCGGCGGCGGCGCCGCGCAATTTGTGGCGGTGCTCATACTCCTTTCCACCTTCGGCGCCATGAACTGCCACCTGATGACGCCTTCCCGGATGTATTTCACCATGGCGAACGACGGCCTGTTTTTCAAGGCGGCGGCACGCTGTCACCCCAAACACCATACACCGTCCACCGCCCTGATTATGCAGGGAACCTGGGCGTCCATTCTGGTTTTGACCGGCACCTTTGACCAGTTGACCGACATGGTCATCTTTGCCTCGTTCCTGTTTTACGGGGCCAGCGCCTTCGGCGTGTTCGTGCTGCGGCGCACCATGAAAGACGCGCACCGCCCTTACCGGGTCCATGGTTATCCCTTCGTTCCCGCCATCTTTGTACTGTTCTGTGCCATTCTGGTGATTGTTACCATTATTCAACAGCCCCGGGAGGCGATTATGGGGCTGGTGTTGATTTTTACCGGCTGGCCCTTCTATTTCTACTGGAACCGCCGCCGCCCGGCGGAAGGATGACGCCGCAAACGAGTGGGAAGCGGCTTTTCATCTCTGAAGGGCAGGGTGTGAACGCAGCCTTGTGCAGGGCGCCAGGACAACGTATGATTGGCAACGTCCCGAAGCCGTTCGGCGGGGGAGGGGTATCTACCGGTCCAGTTCTTTCGCTTCAAACCTGCCTGTGCTGATGCGAATCCGGTCAATATCCCCGGCGAAGGGGGTGACCAGGGCGATTTCGTTGCCGATGCGCAGCAGCGGATTCGAGGGCGAGCGGGGGTATCCCGGGAGTTCCAGTTGTTCCGTCAGTGCGCCGTCGATGTAGAAATCGATGACACGGCATTCCCGGAAGTTCACGGCGACATGGTGCCATTGCCCGTCGGGCGGAAGGATGGATTTTGTGCCCGCCTGCTCGCCGATGCCGTAGAGCGTGAACAGCGTCTCGCCCTTGTGGTTGAGGCCCAGCCGCCAGCCGCCGCCCAATCCATAACTGACAATAGTGGCGCCATACTCCTGTTCCTGTTGCCCGGTATGGCGCACCCAGGCCTCCACCAGCAGCGGCGCGGTACGCAGGTCCAGGCGGCGTTCGCCATCCACGGCTTCGCAGCGGGCGCCGTGGTCCAGGTGCAGGCAGCCGCCTGTTTCCGAGGGGCCTCCCGCCGTGATTTCAGGGACAAGCCCATCGACCACCGGAACAAGCGTCAGATAGTCACGGTCGTCTTTCCAGGCCTCGCCTCCTTTCCCGTCGAAGGTAAAGGCCGCCTGGAGCCCCTTCTCCGGCACGGCCGGAAACCCGCCGGAACGGATCTCGCCGGCCAGACGGCTCATGCCGGTTGTAGTTTCGGACCAGACCCGGCCGAGATGGACGAGATTGAGGGGGCGGTTTGTGGCGAGCCACGCCTGCCGATACGCTTCCCAAAGGATTTCATGGTTCTCCGCGAGGGCGTCCAGGCGCGCTGCCGCCTCTTCGCGGTTGAAATCAGCCTTTGCCATGGCAGTACCGATGTCCTGAAAGGCCAGCGCCATTTCAGCGGCGCCGTGGAGCAGGCGGGCCGCGAGGCCTAGCGTGGCGAGGTGGTCGGCGTTAAGCGCGGGCTTCGCCGCGGACAGCGTCGTGTGTACGGAAGCGCTTTCCGTTGCCAGGGTGTTCCAGAAGGACAGGGTTGCGTCATCGGCGCCAGCCATGCTCCAGACCGCCGCATCCGGGTCGCAGTGCAGCATCTGCCGTGCCTGGCATACCCGGCTTAAATCTTCGCCCTGGCAGCGGGCGAGTCGAGTCAGGGCTTCCGCCATCGCCGGGTCGGCGCTGCCGAAAAATTGCGCCGCAAAGGCCCGGGAGAACGCGTCCATAGGCACGGGCGTTGTGTTCCACGAAAGGGCCGCGCAATAGGCGACGCCGTACTGGTCCCATTCGTTCAGGTTGATGCCCGCCGCACCCTTGTAACCGTCGCCCCAGGTGCTGACGAAATGACCCAGCGCGCCTTCCTTTTCCGCCTGGGCGGCCAGGATTTCCATGTTTTTGAAGGCGGGCGGATAAAGGGGGTAGAGGTTGTTCCAGCTCCAAAGGCCCGAAAGCGCCGTGACGGGGAGGCCCTTGGCGCGCAGGGCGGTCAATCCGGGGTATTCCTCGCGCGGCGCATAGTCCCAGAACATCATGATGATGTCCTTCGGCAGCAGGTCGATCATGGCAGGGTGGTTCAGAACAATATCCGCGTACATCATCATGGTCTGGCCGTGGGACTTCACAAGATCGTTCATTTTCGTGTAGTAGTCGGCGAAGACACGTTCGATGCCCGTTTCTTTCACGGCCTGCTCCGAACGGCCCTTGCCGATGGTGTAACTTTCATCCAGGCCGCAGTGGAAATAGCGGCCACCGAAAGCCGGCGCGATTTCATTGACCATCTTCGTTACCAGGCCAAAAGAATCCTCGCAGGCCGCGCAGAGGTCGCCGCCGCCGCCGGGCATCTCCGCGAGCGGCTTGTACCGGTCATGACGCAGGGTCTGCTCCATGTGGCCCAGCAATTCCACGGTCGGGATGATTTCCATGTAATACCGTTTCGCGTAGGCGACCAGTTCCCGGATTTCCTCGAAGGTGAAGCGGTCGTAGTCCGTGCTGATATCGGGATCGAAGGCGTACACGAAATGGTCGGGCTCGATGAACCACAGGTAGGTGTTGACCTTGAACCGGGCGAGATGGCGAATGGAACGCTTGTGTTCTTCCAGGGTCGGCAACTGGTCGCGCCCGTAGTCTTCGCTGAATCCGCGCATGGAAAGAGCGGGCCAGTCGCGAATGACCGCGCAGGGAAGTTCCGTGATGGTATGCGCCTTCGCCGACAGAAGCAGCTGCTCGAGGGTCATCATGCCGTAGAACAGCCCCTTTTCACTTGGTGCATGTATGACGATGTGCGTGGGGGTTATGGCGAGGCAATAGCCTTCGGCACGGGCCTTTTCGGGCAGGGGAGCCGGGTCTTTCGGTTGGGATACGGGTTCGTCAGATACCGTCATAACGAGCCTGAACAGCCCTCCATCCGAGATTTCTAAGGCATCTGGCAACGACAACCGTTCCAGAGACTCGCGCAATCGATCACCCAAGGGAGCCGTCTCTTCCGGGGAAGGGGTGGTCAGGGAGAACCTGAAGGTTTCCGCTGTCAGTGGGAATACCCCATCGCATGCCTGTATCTCCTGAGGTACGGGGAGCAACGTATCAAAAAGGCCGTTATCGCATACTGCTGGGGTACACAGCAACAGGCCGCAAACAAAGACACGAGTAGTTACTATCATCGGGATGTTCTCCTCAAAGTGTTTCGCTGCGCATCTGATGCGCCGTACCGTAAAAAAACAACCTGTGAGGCCTTCCGGCCTCACAGGTTTAACAAGCAAGGGAGGTAAAAGGCCTGCGGAAGTGCTCAGCCTTCTTCAAGTACCTTGAGCCCCATGAGGTTGGCCATGTGGCGCAGGCTGTCCATGTGGTCGCCGTAGGCCACCACGCGGTGCAGCAGGGTCATGGCGTCTTCGGTCTCCAGCGCGCTGCTCCAGTTCGCCGCCATCTTGGCCGCATCCTTCACTTCGGTGACAATCTGGGTGCGGCAGCCGTGTACCGCCCTTTCGGGAACCTCGATAATCTTGCCGGTGGACGCCAGGATGGTCTCCAGGTTGACGAACTTGGCACGGGTGATGGTCTGGCCGAGGCGGTATTGTACTTCAGGCACGCAGCCGCTGCCGCCAACCTCGGAATGGCCGCGCAGCAGATACGGCGCGGATTCGCCATTCGGTCCGTCCATCTTCAGGGGCGCCGTGCAGTGGGCTGTCCACAGGGCGTTGCGCGAGGTGTCAAAGGTGGCGTTACCCTGGAACCCGGCAAGGTCAAAGGCATACTGGAACAGCATCATCGTCAGCAGGGAATCCATGTCGCCTTCGCAGGCGGCCGGAATGCCGCGGTCGCGCAGGCGCGTGAAGCCCAGGCAGGGGAATCCCTTGGGCAGCCAGCCCATGCAGGTGCCGATGGCCAGGGCGTCGGCCTGCTCCTGGCGGATAAGGTTGTCCAGCGCCACGCTCACGCGGGCCGCCTTTTCGATATCTTCAGCGTTGGGTTCCACAATTTCCTTGGCGCCCTGGGTCCAGGCGTCTATTTCAGCCTGAACCGCGGCGGCATCCGCACCGTTAATCAGGTCATCAAAGGTTTTTTCCTCCACCGCGACGACATCGGCGCCCAGCACCCGCTTCACTTCTTCAGGCGAGCGGGCCGCACTGGTGCCCTGGGCGGGAGGAAACAACAGAATGCGGGAACGGCGCATCATCGGGACGACCCGCAGGATGCGCAGCGCCCGCTCCAATTCATTGTAATCGCTGCTGGGCAGCAGGGCGACACGGTGTCCGGCGCGCAACCAGCGCGGCGCGTACATCCAGTCGTGGCCGCTCGCCGGCAGGGAGAAGACCAGCATGGGCCGGGCGGCTTTGAATACGGGGTCGATGACGCGCGTCATCGCGAAGTTGGCCACATTAATCGCCAGGACGGGCGCCTCCGGACCGGACTGGTCCAACAGCGCCTGGGTTTCCTCGGGACTGCGCGATTCGCCAATCAACAATTCAATGTTGCCCAGTTTTGCCTCGGCTTCGGCAAGACGGGCCCGCATGGCTTCGACTTGGCCGGTATCGGCGCCCCAGTCACGATCGGCCGGCCGGGGATCGCCCGTAAAGATGACGCAAATGCGTGATTTGCCCCGCGGCCCGGCAGCTGGTACCTCAGACGCCCAGGCATACGTAAAGGCCGCTCCAGCCAATAATGCGCCTGCCGCGCCTGCTCCAAAGAACTCTCTCCGTGTACATCTGTCACACATGATTCTGCTCCTTTATGCGATAAGGCTGCGGCACACTGTTGGCGCATCCCGGTTCTTTGCCGCTTTTCCCGGGGCGAATGTTTTCTACGAAAGATTAGTATAGCAGGTTCCCTCGCCAAAGAAAACCGGCCGCCCCGGGGGAACCCCGGACGGCCGACTTCTGTTTTCACTCGTTTTTGTACCGGCTTACGCCTCGATTTCTTCCAGGCGCACAGGCCGGTTCTCTTCATAAGAACGTCGTGCGGCAATGCCGAGGGCTACGGCGGCGCGGCCGTCCACACCGTCAACAGGCGTCGGCTTGTCGTCCAAAACGGCATCCACGAAGGCCGTCACTTCCACCAGAAAACTGTCCAGGTAGCGGTCCATAAAGAAATTCAGCGGCAAATCGCGGCGAACGCTTGCGGCATCGCTGATGACGGCGGTATTCGGATGGTTGTTAGCCACCGTGGCGGCGCCAGCGCTGCCCAATACTTCCACGCGCTGGTCATACCCGTAGACCGCTTTACGGCTGTTGTCGATGACGCCTAGTGCGTCTCCTTTGAATTTCAGTGTCACCAGTGCCGTATCCAGGTCACCGGCGTCACCGATGGCCGGGTCCACGCGTACCGCCCCCGCCGCGTAGACCTCCTCCACGTCTTCATCGATTAGGAAGCGGGCCATGTCGAAGTCGTGGATGGTCATGTCCAGAAAAATGCCACCGGAGACCTTGACGTATGCGATGGGCGGCGGCCCCGGGTCCCGGCTGATAATGTGAAGCAGGTGCGGCTCGCCAATCTCGCCGGAGGCAATCGCCCGGCGTACCCGCGCAAAATTGGCGTCAAAACGGCGGTTAAACCCAATCTGCAGCTTGACACCGGCTTTCTTTACAGCGTCCAGCGCCTTGTCAATCTCCTTCAGGGTGCGCGCGATGGGTTTTTCACAGAAGATGTGCTTGCCGGCCGCGGCGGCTTCCTCGATCATGACCGCGTGCAAATCTGTGGGCGAACAGATGACCACCGCGTCAATCTCTGGATCGTTCAGGAGCGCATGATGGTCGGCTTCTATTTTGCCAATGCCCAATTTACCGCCGAACGCCTTCGCTTCCGCCAGATTCACATCCGAAATCGCCGCCAGGCGCGCACGAGGGATACGGTAAGCCAGGTGTTCCCCATGCACTTTGCCAATGCGGCCCACGCCAATCAGACCAAGATTCAGTTGTTGCTTCATACAGGGACTCCATCTCATGTTTATCGAAATTGTTTGCAAACATCGGCCTTTCAAGGCTACACTGTAGCCTATGAAGAGCCATCAAACCATAGATGACCGCGGATTAGCCCTCGCGCGCCTTATCGTGGAAAAGATCGACTCCGACCCGAAGCGTCTGGGTTTGGAACGCGCTCGAACGATTTGCGATAAATGGTATCAAAATTCACCGCTTAAAGCCTATGCGGAATGGAAGCAAATTTTATCCGGGAACTGGGAAACGATAAAATCCCTTCTCCTCGATGAAAGCGAGTACGGAAAACGATTACGCCAAAACAATCCTTTTTGCGGAATACTGACTCCGGAAGAACGCCGTCAAATCTTGCGGTATTATTCGCATGACTAGACAGCAGTTGGAGCATATCCTCCGCGCTTCCAGTGCTATTACAAGTTGCCGGGAAATTCTTGTACTCGGTAGTCAGGCAATTCTTGGGTCTTACCCTGATGCTCCCAATTCTCTGTTGATTTCCATTGAAGCGGATGTTTCCCCTCTTGATGCCCCGGATAAAGCAGACCTTATAGACGCGTGCATTGGTGAGTTATCGCTCTTTCATGAAACCTTTGGGTATTATGCCCACGGTATCGCGCCTGAAACTGCGGTTCTTCCGGAAAATTGGAGAGAACGGTTAGTGCCTATAGAATCGTCAGGCACAGCGGGTAACTTGGGATGGTGTCTGTCTCCTTTGGATTTGGCCGTCAGCAAGCTTATTGCGGGACGACAGAAAGACATGGACTATGTCCGAACATTAATTGTGCTGCAGATGGTCGAAAAACAGTCTATTATGGCGTTGGGAAATGAACTGACCGATGAACAGAAAGCATTACTTTATCGAAGATTAACAGTATGCCTTTCGGCGTAACAGCGCCTTTTCATTTCTCGATGCTGCGGTATTTTCAAAGATTGAAGGTCCTTAAATATTCCCGATTTCTTCGCGCACTCTCCTTTGGCGCACCCATGCCAGGCAGGACGTCCTGTTCTACCGTGATAAAACCGTTATAATTTCGTTGGCGAAGCCATTGGGTGATCCACGCGAAATCCACACAGCCTTTGCCGAGTTCACAGAAAACGCCCTGGCCGACGGACTGAAAATAATCCCAGCCTTCCGCGGCGGATCGCGCGGCAATGTCGGGTTCGCAGTCCTTGTAGTGCATATGGGAAATACGCGCGCCGAAACGTTCCAATCCGTCACGGGTCCGGCTGCCGTCCCGGTCGCCCGCGCCGAAGGCATAATGGCCCGTGTCATAGACCAGGCACAGCAATTCGGCGCTGGTATGTCTCAACAGCGCGTCGATCTCCTCCGGTGTTTCCACATAGCCCGCGCAGTGATGGTGAAAACCGACGGGCAGCCCGGTGGATTCCCGAACAGCCCGCGCGACGGTTTCAACACCATGGGCGAAAACGTGCCAGGCGTCCTTATCGAGTCCCATGGCGGGTGTTACGCGTCCGGCATTCGCCGTACGCCGGGGTACCGTACCGTTTTCATCAGCCAGAATAATCATGGGCGCATACTCGTGCGAAGCCGCGCCGGCCAACAGCCGCGCCACACGCACGGCGGCTTCCGCCCCCGCCGCATGGGCAGAGGCATCGGCGAACCGGGCCGGCACAAAGGCGCCGACCAGGGTGACCCTGCGCGCTTCCAGCACCTGGCGCAGAGAGGCGGGTTCCGTAGGCATGAAACCCCAGTCGCCCAGTTCCGTGCCGGTATAGCCGGTCTCGACCAGTTCGTCCAACATGCGCTCACAGGTCAGGGCTTGGCCCTCCAATCCTTCAAATTCCAGGCTGCCCCAGGAACACGGGGCGTTGGCGATGCGTATGGCGGTCATGGGATGGTTCCTTGGTTGTATGTCTATAATGGACGTGATGGACTGAATGGACTTTATGGACTCTGAAGAGGCGGGTTAAGCCTGTCCATTCGGTCCATACCGTCCATCCCTTGTTTCTTTCAGTACTTAAAACTTCCGGCTCCATTCTTTGGGCCAGCGTTCCACGACTATCTTGGTTTCGGTATAGAATTCCACGGCATGTTCGGCCTGGCCGTGCAAATCACCGAAGAAACTGTCCGCCCAACCGCTGAAGGGGAAGAAGGCCATGGGCGCGGCGACGCCGATATTGACCCCGATATTGCCGGCATGGACTTCACTGCGGAACTGTCGGGCTGCGGCGCCGCTGCTGGTAAAAATACAGGCCATGTTGCCGTAGGCCCGGTCGTTCACCATGGCGATGCCTTCTTCCAGCGTTTCCGCGTGCATCATACTGAACACGGGACCGAAGATTTCCGTCTTGGCGATTTCGCCTTTCGGCGGCACGTCATCGATCAACGTTGGAAACAGAAAACTTCCTTGTTCGTAGCCCGGCACTTTTTTACCGCGTCCGTCCACGATAACCCGGGCGCCTTCGTTTTCGGCCACGCCAACGAGTTTCTCAATGCGCGCTTTGCTTTCCGCACTGATTACCGCGCCGGTTTCCACGCCTTCGTCCAACCCGTACCCCACTTTTCGGGCGCGGGTGGTTTCGCTGAAACATTCACGGAAGGCCTCTTTCGCCTCGCCCACCGTAATGGCAACAGACAAGGCCAGGCACCGTTGACCCGCGCAGCCATACGCGGAATCGGCAAGGATACGCGTGGTGGTTTCCAGATCCGCATCCGGCATAATCAGGACGGGATTTTTTGCGCCTCCCTGGCACTGGGCGCGCTTGCCATTCGCCGCGGCCCGCGCATAAATGGCCCGTGCGGCCGGCGTGGAGCCCACCATGCTGATGGCCCGCACGGCCGGATGGTCCAAAAGGGCTTCAACGGTATCCCGGGCGCCGTTTACCAGTTGCAGCACGCCTGGCGGCAAACCGAGATGGTCGATCAGTTCAAAAACGCGCTGCTGGGTCACGGGGCATTTTTCGCTCGGCTTCACAATCATGCAGTTGCCCGTGGCCAGCGCGTACGGCAGGAACCAGAACGGGATCATGCCGGGGAAGTTGAAGGGAGCAATCATCGCCGTAACACCCAGGGGCTGCCGGAACATGTGCTCATCGATACCCCGCGCGATGTCTTCGTTGTTGCGCCCCTGCATGAGCATGGGAATGCCGCAGGCCACCTCTACATTCTCGATGGCGCGCCGCAGTTCACCCTTGCTCTCGTTGAAGGTCTTGCCACATTCCTCGGTGCAGGTCCGCGCAAGCGAATCCAGGTTTTCCTCCAGCAGGTGCTTGAGTTTGAACAGGTACTGGATGCGGTCGGGCGCGGGTACACGCCGCCAGTCCTGGAACGCCGCCGAGGCCGCCTTTGCCGCCGTTTCCACTTCCGCGGCGGGGGACAAAGGCAGGTCCGCGATAACTTCCGATATGCCCGGGTTGATGATGGGAAGAGATTCAGTTGCCTTGGATTCCGTCCATTGGCCGTTGACGTAGTTTCGTAAACGTTGGGTCATGCTGCTCTTTCTCTTGCGGGCCTGGCCGCGATTGTGGTGTTTGTTTTAGTAGGACTTGTAGGACCGGTAGGACGCGTAGGACGATTTAACTTGTGGCTTTCTTTGGTCCAAAGCGTCCCACCGGTCCTACAGGCTTTTTTTTAAAAGAAATACCGCTCTTTGGCGCGCATTTTTTCCCATTCTTTGCGGGCGTCGCGTACCGATTCCATTTCGCTGACTTCCGCCACATGCACATCCCACCAGCTGTCGTAGCCGGGCACGCCCACATACCGGTCATTCTGGATATAAATGACGGTGGTTTTGTCGATGGATTCCGCCGTTTTTATAGCCTTGGCAAAATCGTCGTAAGTCATACATTCTATGACATGGGCGCCAAGACTCCGCGCGTTGGCGGCAAGGTCTACCGGCAGCACCACGACATTCTCTCCCGCATCATCCCCGGGCAGCACGTCGTCCTTGGGATAGACATAGCGCGTGGCAAAACCTTCCTGGCCCAGCGAGCGGCTGAGCCCGCCGATGCTCTTGTAGCCGAAATTATCGAAGATAATAATCGTCAACTTATAGCCTTCCTGAATGGAAGTGACGATTTCAGCGTTCAGCATCAGGTAGCCGCCGTCGCCCTGCATGATGTACACTTCCCGGTCCGGGGCGGCCATCTTGACGCCCAGCCCGCCGGCGATCTCATAGCCCATACAACTGTACCCGTATTCGAGGTGAAAGTTCTTTGGGTGCCGGGAACGCCATAGTTTGTGCAGGTCACCCGGTAGCGAACCTGACGCACATACCATAATGCTCTCCGGTTTGCTCAGTTCATTTACTGCGCCGATCAGCTCGCCCTGGCTGGTCAACGGGGTATTACGTATCGCGTAGATACGGTCGACCTCGGCCTCCCAGGCATCGTGCAGTTCGCGCGCCTTAGCCTGGTATGCAGCATCGGCCTGATAGCCCTGCAATACCTCTACCAACTCTTCCAGCACCATAAGCGCATCGCCCAGCACCGGCAGCGCGCAGTGCTTGTTTGCGTCAAATTCCGCCACGTTGATGTTGATAAAACGCACGTTTTCGTTCTGGAACGCGGTCTTGGAAGCCGTGGTAAAGTCGCTGTACCGGGTGCCGATGCCAATAACCAGGTCGGCGTCATGTGCGATGCGGTTTGCGGCCAACGTGCCCGTCACGCCGACAGCGCCGAGGTTCAGCGGGTGGTCATAGCGCAGGCTGCCCTTGCCGGCCATGGTCTCGCCCACGGGAATGCCCGTCTGGTCAACAAAGGCCTTGAGCGCGTCGCAGGCGCCGCTATAAATCACGCCGCCGCCCGCCACAATCAGGGGACGTTTCGCGGCCTTAATCCATGCCGCCGCGCGATGCAGGGCGGTCTTGTCCGCGCGCACACGGGGAATGTGCCACACTCGTTTGCGAAAAAACTCCTCCGGGTAGTCATAGGCCTCAGCCTGCACATCCTGCGGCAGCGCCAGGGTCACCGCGCCCGTGTCGGCGGGGCTGGTCAGGACACGCATCGCTTCGGGCAGCGCGCAGAGAATCTGGTCCGGCCGGTTGATCCGGTCCCAGTAACGGCTGACCGGCTTGAAACAGTCATTAACTGAGATGTCCTGGCTCTGGCCGGATTCCAGCTGCTGCAATACGGGCGCCACATTTCGCCGCGCGAAGATATCACCCGGCATCAGCAGCACCGGCAGGTGGTTGATGGTGGCGCCCGCGGCGCCAGTCACCATGTTGGTCGCGCCGGGGCCGATGGAGGACACGCACGCGAAGGTCTGCATTCGGTTTTTCATCTTTGCGTACCCGGACGCTGCGTGTACCATGGCCTGTTCATTCCGGATCTGGTAATAGCGGAAATCCGGGTTCTGTTGCAGCGCCTGGCCGATGCCGGCCACGCAGCCGTGGCCGAATATGCCAAAACATCCGGCGAAGAAGGGCAGCTCGACCCCGTCCCGTTCCACATATTGCTGTTTCAGGAAACCGATTATCGCTTGCGCCATCGTCAATCGCATGGTACGTCCTCCGGATGTTTTTGGATAGATGAGGTTAAACAATAACAATGTTGCCTGCCAAAACGTTGAACTAAAAAAAACTCAACGGTTTAGTGACCAAATGTAACGGCTATTATATAGCATCAAAACCTGGAAAAGATACCATGTGATAAGCACAGGTTCTTGAGGTTCCCACCCCTTCTAACTCCCCCAAAAATTATCGTCTTGTGCGCCAATAATCGGGTTGTCTATGTAAACAGGCAACCGCCAATATTCTGAGTCCGTTGTTTTTGATTTGATAGATTATCCTGTACGGAAAACGACTCACAAGACAGCATCGTGTATTTTCTGACATGGGGGTCCAAGCGTTTGGGTACTCAGCTATCCGTTTTATCGCCGCGTATATTTCCCCCGCGAACTCAAGCCCCAGTCCCACTTCGTGTTCTTCATAGTATCTCACGGCCTCATCAAACTCTTCTTCTGCCCGTGAGTGAAAATAAAAATTCATCGTCCGTATTTCCGCTTCATCCTGTCAAAAACCTCTTCACCGGGCACAAGGGGTTCATCGCGATCCAATTCTCCGGCCCGTCGCTCCGCTTCTTCTGCCCAAATGCGGTCGATATCCGGTTGTGTTGGAAGGTTAAGGCTTGCCAGTATCCTGTCCAGAAGCATAATGCGAACATCTGTTGGAAGCGCAAGCACTTCATCAGAAACTTTGTCTACAACGGTTCTCATATCTGTTTTCCTTTTCCAGATTGCACAACACCTTGGTACTGCCGTATCCTCATCTTCTTTACTGCAATTAAGCACGTAAACGCATATTAAACAATCAATTATACCATGAGCAACCATTGTTCATTATAGCGCCTGATGCCTACAATCCGCCCCGGGCGTCCACAAATTCCATCACTTCGTCCCAAGTAGGCATAAAATTCGCGCAGCCGTGCTTGGTCACCACAATGGCGCCGCAGGCCGCGCCGAGTCTTCCTGCCTTGCGCCAGCCCATGCCACGGAGGTAACCGCAAATAAAACCGGCCGCGAAAGCATCGCCCGCGCCGAGGATGTTGTACACCTCTACCGGGTAGCCCGGCGAATCAATCTGCTCAATACTGCCGTCGTCCTTTTTAAGGTGGTTCCTTGCGCCATGAATGCCGCGTTTTTGTACTACCGCTTTGGGGCCCCGCGCAAGTAACTGTGCAATACCCTCCTCCACGTTGCCGGCTACTTTTGTGTCCGATATTTGCGAATGGGTTAGCGTGATCTGGTTCGGGTCGCTCAGCAGGGCCGCGTTGATTTCATCATCCGTGGCCAGCACAATATCCACCAAGGGAAGGATTGCCCGGGCCATCACGCCGAAAGCGCGCGGGTCGTGCCATTGGTCGGGCCGGAAATCGATATCGAAGACCACTTCCGCGCCCGAGGCACGCGCCTGTTCCGCCGCGAAAAACGTGGCGCTGCGGCTGGGCTCTTTCGACAAATTCGTGCCGGCGAACTGGAAGACCTTGCAGCGTGTTACGGGCGATGCCAGCACATCGTCAATGGTCAATTCAATATCCGCGCAATTGTCACGGTAATACACCAGCGGAAACTTGTCGGGCGGCTCAATACCCAACACCACGGCGCTGGTCCGGTGGCCGGGCTTGCGGGGGATAAAGGCCGTTTCCACGCCTTCCTGTTTCAAAAAGTGGAGGATAAAATCGCCCACAGGGTCCGCGCCCAGCGCGGTCAGCACTACCGTGTCCAGTCCCAGGCGCTTCCCGCCGACACTGATATTCAGCGGCGAACCGCCTACATACGCGGCGAATTTGGTAATCTCCACAAAGGGCGAGCCCACATTGTCGCTGTACAGGTCTATGGAAGAGCGGCCCATGTGAACGGAATCATACTGTGCTTCCTGAGTCATCTTGGTCTCCTGCGCCGGCAACGGCGTCTGCTAAAACAGCGGCAAGCGGTCATCCATGCCGCGGTACGTGTCTTTTACCCAACTATAGCGGGGGTCATCCTGATTGGCGAGGGCTTGCGCACTTCCAGCCAGCACGTTGAGGTAGTAGGTGGTATATCCCGGCGCGCTGACCACCGGGTGGTAGCCTTCGGGCACCAGCACCGCGCACCCGTCCCGGGCCAGCATTACCGCATCGATCGGATATCCGGCTCGGTGAAGCGGACATGTTTCATCGGTATAGACCCGCTGAAACGCGTAGCCCTCCGGCGGATTGATGCGGTAATAATACACCTCCTCGAGATCGGCTTCAACGAGATTGCCGGCGCCATCCTTGAGGTGTACATCATGCTTATGGGGCGGATAACTGCTCCAATTGCCGCCCGGCGTATAGACTTCCACCAGGACCAGGCGATGCACCGGCGATCCCGGCGGCAGCAAGTCATTAATCTGCCGGGTGACATTGTCGCCGCCGCGCAATCCCACCTTGACCATCTCGGGTTTAATCAGCCAGGCGTCATGGTCCTCCTCCGTGGGACACCAGGTAACCGCGAATTCCCCGGCTTCTTCAGCCGTTATGGTAAACGAGGTGTGGCGCGGCAGATACAGGGCATGGGCGGCGCCTTCAAAAGGGGAACGCCGCCCGCCGATCCCGGACCAGGCGCCTTTATTGGATTTTACGGTATATCGCCCGCTGATATTGACGAAGGCAAGTTCATTCTCACCGGTCTCAAACGGCCAGGAATTTCCAGCGTCCAGCCTTCGCACCTGAAAAGAGATGTATTTCCATCCAGCCTCTTCGGGTAGGATAGAAAGCAGCAGGCTTGGGTCCTCGGGATAGGGTTTGGGGCTTATCAATAGATTTTCCGTCGTGTATTGTCTCATGATTTGGTTCCTATGTTTTGAAAGGGAGCAGGGGTCAGGGAACAGGAAATTACGGAGAGTTCAGTTTCTGTCTTATAGTACCGATTATCCGATTGATTTCATTAAGCAGTGAAAGAGTTGGTAAGGTCTCTTCAGATGTGAGATAGCCCAAGCGCACTGAAATTATCATCTGCGTCTCCACTTCAGCCCGGCTTCCTTGCGCTATTGAAAGAAAGTTAAGATATTCTGCACGAGAATTTCGTGTATGTCCTTCGGCGATATTTGAGGGTATGGATATGGCTGCTCGTCTTATCTGGTTTGTCAATCCGTAAAATTCCCCTTGGGGAAACTTTTTTGTAAGACGATAGACCTCCACCACAACATCCATCGCCTTCTGCCACACTATCAGATCCTGATAATTCTTTACTTCTCCCATTATCATGCCTTTTGCATCGTATTGAATCACCCTACCCTCTATCTCCTACTCCCTGTTCCCTGTCCCCTGTCCCCTCTCCCTAAACTCTTCCCTGCTGACTTCAGTTCCTCGCAGGACTGCACCACTCGTGCCGCCATACCCGCCCGACCCTTGTCGAGCCAGGTGCTGGCCAGATAGTCCTGCTTGACCCCTACTTCCCCGTCCACCTTCAGCACGCCAGCGTATCGGGTATAGAAATGGTCGGCTACGGCGCGGGTTAGCGCGTACTGCGTGTCTGTGTGAACGTTCATCTTGACTACGCCATAATTCAGGGTCTCATGAATTTCTTGGATACTCGTGCCGGAACCGCCGTGAAATACGAGCCACATCCGCGCTTTCTTGTCGTGCCTCGCCATCACCGCCTCTTGGCCTTCCTGTAAAATACGCGGCATCAGTTTCACGTGCCCCGGCTTATAGACGCCGTGCACATTGCCGAAGGTCGCCGCGAGCATGAATCGTCCGCCTTTCACCCGGCTCAGGGTCTCATACACCAGCAGCATGTCTTCGGGCGTGGTATAGAGTTTGGCGTTCGGCGCCCCGGAAATACCGTCTTCCTCGCCGCCTACCACGCCCGCTTCCACCTCCAGAATAATGTCATTGTCCCGGCACAAGGCGAGCAGTTCCTCCGCGATGCGCAGGTTTTCTCCCATTGGCAGGTCGCTGCCGTCATACATGTGACTGTGAAAAAGATTGGGCAGGCCCGCCGCGCGGCGCCGCGCCGTCTCGGCGATAAGGGGCTTCAAGAACGAATCCACTTTTGCCGTCGGACAATGGTCGGAATGGATGGCTACGTAGACATCGGCCTTTTCCGCCAGGCGTCGCGCATGCTCCGCAAGCGTGATAGCGCCTAATACGGGATCCTTTGCCGGGCCTGAAGTATGCATGCCTGCAGCAACCGAAATCTGGATAATGCCGTCGCTTTTCGCAGCCATGAATCCTTCGATCGCTGCATTGAGGCTGGTCAATTCCAGCACATTAATTGCCGGATAGGCATATCCTTCAGCTAGCGCTGTGTCCAGCATGTGAATATACATGGCATGGCCCACTACAGGCATGATTATCTCTCCCGTACGCGAATTAAGACCCTGCAAGACTGCCCGCCTGCAGGGGTGTATTCTCATATTATATATCTACAAAGGACTCAAACTTTCCTGTTTCTATTACAAACTTTGAAGAACTTGTGATTCAAGCGATTTATGGGCGGAATCATGTGTATTCTTTTGGTCTTCGCTTCAACGCCAGAATTTGTTCAATATCATTTATAATTTCATTTGAATTAACGGTAAGCAACAACCACTTGCCATCATGATATGTTGTCGCTTCGTCGAAACACTTTACAGTTTGAGGTAATAGATGAACGCGTATGTCTTCAAATTTCGCGCGTTCCGCCGCGCCCAGAACAATCAGAATCGCAAAGCGGTCCCGCTCGGGAATCAATGTGCAAAAAGACTTCCCCTTTTTATATCTTAAAGACCAACCGTGTTTATTCCCGCCGAAAAGCCATTCCGGGGTAAAAACCTGCGGGTAGTTTCGTTCAATAAGCCCGACAATCCGTTTCCAATATGCGTAGGCGTCTTTACCTGTCCATGCTTTGATTTGTGCGGGAGCGGGGGGATCGCTTGAATTTGTCATTCTGATATTAGGTTCGTTCATTATCTTTCCCGGAAAAGAAATGATTGTGGGCGTCTACTCTCTAACTCATCATGTATCTTGGCAATAAATGCTGTCCTGAGAAAAGGTTGTCATAAGCTAAGTATAATCAAGCACCGTATCCTGGGGCGTGTATAGGATCTATCATAGTATCGAATCTGATATGTCGTTGATGTTTCCCGTGAACGGTCCAGGGTGTTCCATTTTACGGGAGGTCACCGCTGCCGCGAAGCGGCAGGCCTCTTCCGGGGTATGCTCGATCCGCCGGTAACAATATGAGGCGAAACAGGTATCACCGCGGCCGGTGCGGCCGGACAAGTTGCGGGCCGTGAAGGGAGCGGTGAATATTTCCCCGTCCACACACACCATCACTTCCGTATGGTGGGTCAGCATAATCTCTTTCGCACCCCAGGAGGCCAATATCCGGATGGCTTTCGTACGGTCCTGCTCACCGGTAAGAGTTTCCGCCTCAGCGGCGTCCGTCTTCAGGTAGTGCACCGCCGCAATGACTTCCTTCTTATTCTCCCAGTCGCGGAAAACCATCGGGCCGTTCTCGTTAACACGCATGAATCCCTGGGCGTCTATGGCCACCTTGCCGCGTTTGGTCATGGCAAGCACGAAGGCCTCGGGGAACTCACCCTTCATCAGGCCGCCGAGGTAATAGACTTCCGCCGTAACGTCATCGGGTACGTCGTTCAGCGTAAAGGGCGCCGCCATACCTAGCGCCTCGCAGGTGCGCCGGTCCCGGTCGGCCGTGTGATAGGTGTTCCGAATGGACGTCGTGGTCGGCGACTCCAGGAACCGATACGGAACCCCGTGACGGTCGAATACCTCAAGGGCCTGCCGGTCTTCGGGGTTCAACTTGGTCACGGCCAGGATATTCGCGCCCAGATGTTTTAAAGCAACGGCCGAATAGACCACCGCGCCGCCGATGGAATGTTCCACGTTTTCCGGGGTAATAATGATGTCTTTGGAAACGGCGCCGAGTATCAGCAAATCATGGTGGGTCATGGCGATCTATCCTGGGGTATGGGTTTTAGTTCTTTGATATCCACAGCATTGTAGGTTCAATCCTTGGCCTTCACATTCCAGAGCAGGCAGGCAAACACCATGGAGGCTACGGCGGCTCCGATCCAGAAAAGAAAGGCCTTATCAAAATCGTGAATGGTATGTCCGTCCACCGTCATTTCACCTGCCTGGATTAAGATGCCGCTTATCCGGTCCTGCACGGCCGCACCCAGGTAACTGAACATGCCTACCAGCCCCATGGCCGCTCCGCTGGCGCGTTTCGAACAAATGTCAATCGCGATAAGCCCACCGACGAACACGAGTGTGCCGCCCAGGCCAAAGCCGAACAGGGCGATACCGGCAAGATGGGCGAAGCGGACCTTGGCGGTGACTTTTAACGCGCTTGGTGTCTCTTCCACCGCGTACCCCGTCCAGAACAAGTACCACCGGTCGTTTTTAATAAGCCACACCGGGGTCTCGTTTTCCCCCTGCTTGTGGACCTCGATACTGCTCTTTGCCGGGAGTGGAATTTCTTTTTCCAGGAAGACCTGGCGCAGCGAATCCGCAACCGGGCCTTCGGTAAGGGCCGCCTTCGCCGTTACATCCAGGTCCGCAAGCCGTGTGGAAGGGCTGGCATACAGCAGCAGCAGCCCAGAGATCATAATCAGACCATAAAGCAGCGTTACCACATTACGGCGGGCATGGAAGAAATAGTCGGAAATGAATCCGGAAGTGACGGCGCCGCTTAATTCGAATATTTTAGACCACCCCAGGACCAGCCCTGCCGTGATGAGCGTGTAATCCTTGGCCTCCTGCAGAAACATGGGCCCCCAGCTGCTGATACCGTAGCGGGCGATATACACGGTGGTACAGGACAGGCCGAGAATCCAGACATAGGGATTCTTGATCACCTCGAACTGGGCTTTTTTGACGTCGTCGTGGTCTTTCTTTACGCTTTCCACGGTGTGGTCGTTCTTGTAATCGGCCACGGTCGGCAATCCATAGGCACGCGGACGGTCGGCCAGCAATTTGTATAGAGCCAGTGCAACGAGAATGGAAAAGGTTCCTGCAATCCAGAAGCCCCAACGCCAGCTCAGGTACGAAATGATTGTGGCGGTGGCCACCATGCTGATGCCTTCCCCGATGGGATGGGCGGAACTCCAGACGCTGTAGCGTGTTCCCCGTTCCCTGTTGCTGAACCACTGTGAAATGGAAGCCCCGCTTGGCGCGGAACCCATGGCCTGGAACCAGCCGCTGATTCCCCAGAGCAGCCAGAAAATAAAAAAGGTGCTGGTGAATCCGAACAGGACCAGCAGTACGGCGGAGACCAGCAGTCCGGTGGACATGAACCGCCCGATATGGCTTCGATCGGCCAGAAAACCATTGATCAACTTGCCGAAAGCGTAGGCGATAAAGAATGCGAAACCTATTTTCCCAAGCTGTTCCGGGTCGAGCACACCTTCATCCACAATCGGCTTTTTGGCCACAGAAAGGGTGAGCCGGCAGACATAGAAAAAACTGTACCCGAAGACCAGGCCAAAGAAAACGGTCCGCCGTTTCTTCTCATAGATGCTTTTGATTTGCTGAGCATCTTCCAGCACCGGTTTGTCCTGCCCTGTCTTGAAAAAATCCAATAACCACATCCGGTTTTCCTTTCAACTCCCCTTTATGTTAGTCCAAGTAGATTATCATCGGTGCAAATAGCCTGACGAAACACAACGGGACCCTGAAATCATAACAATTGCCTGGCCCGGGAACAAGCGCCAAGGGTATAGTATCAGAGCAAGGCTTGGGTTTGGCAAAAGGGCAAACACACCCGGCCGGTCCGGTTAAGGGAAGTGCGGTAGGAGACTCATACTCTCGGGAGGGATGCGGATTTGTTCCCGGCGTCTTTTTTGTCCTTGAGGTCCCTTAGGTCCTTCAAAAAATTGCGATCCTTCACCTTATGACAGGTTCTCCCTCAATCTCCGCATACAGGGCATTTAAACTTTGCTCCACGGCGAGCCTTGTTCTTTCGACCTCTTCCGGGGAATCGTTAGACGGTGGCGGGATGGGGGGGGCATAGGCGCAAATGATGCGGCTGAAGGGCTTTTGAATTACCAGCCGGTCCCAAGTGTGCAGGCGCCATGAATTGCAGGCCACAAAGGCGTTGGGCACCACCGGCAGTCCCGTGCGCGCGGCCAGGATACCGATGCCGGGTTTGGCTACCCGCGGTGGGCCTTTGGGGCCGTCCAGGGTAAACCCGCTGACCGGGGTGGTTTTTGAAGCCTCAACGAGGGCGGCAAGGGCTTCGTGGCCACCCCGCGATGAAGAACCGCGCGCCGCACGGATATGCCAGTGTTTTAGCACCCGGGCGGCGAATTCACCATCGAAGCTCAGGCTGGAAAGCCCGACGTAGCCCCGGTTTCGGTTGTGGCAGCACGCCATGACCATACTTTCGTGCCAGATGGCCACGAGGCAATGCCCGTTATTCTTCAGAACGTTCTCATAGTGTGCTTCGCCGCGCATTTCCAGGGTGCAGGAACGCTGAAGCAGTATGTAGGTTTTTGCCATCAGCCAGGGAAGCACGGCAAGCTGGATTCGCTGTCCGGGGGAAAAACGGTTTGGCGGGAGGTTTATGGATTGTAGCATGTATGAAGCGCCTCCATGGCGGATACCAGGCGGTAAACGACCTCTGTTTTCGGTAGGCGAAGTCCCGCGGTCCCGGCCCGCCGTAGAATTTCACCGCTGATGGCCTCTATTTCTGTCGGTTTTCCATTGCGGATGTCCTGGAGCATGGAAGAAATGTTCGTGCGGGTCGTTAGGCAGATGTTCTCCACCATTTCCACCATGCTCTCCTCGAACTGAATGCCCTCCGCATGTGCGGCCCGTACCGCCTCATTAACCAGGCCCCGGAGCATGGAGCGTGTTTCAGATGTATCGAGCAGCCCGCCGTTGGGAACATTCAGCAGGGCGGTCAGCGGATTGACGGTCGCACTGATGACGGCTTTCCACCAGAGTGCTTTACGGGGATTGTCGGTAAGAACAGCCTCGAAACCGGCCTGCTGAAAAAGGGTAACAGCCGTTTGCGTATTACAGCCATCCCAGGCCCCAAAGGTGGTGGTGCCCCGGGCGGCATGACGCACACGTCCCGGGGTCAGCAGGGTAGCGGCTTCCGAAGTGGCTCCGGCAAGAACCCGATGGCTGCCGCAGCGAGCCGCCAGAATCTCGGCATTCCCCAGCCCGTTTTGAAGGGTAAGCACGGGGGCATTCAGCGGAAGACACAGTTGTACAGTGGAATAGGACTTGGTTAGCACCAGAATCAAATCCGGCGCGGTCGGAGGTAAAACGCTAACCTTAGGGAGTGCTACCTTGCGTGCGTGCTCCTCTTCGATAATAATCCCCTGTGATTGCAGCTGGGCGGCGCGGTATGGATCATAATCAAGCAGCCATGCATCGATACCGGCCAAGGCAAACCGGCCTGCGAAGAGGCATCCCAAGGCTCCTGGCCCAAATATCACAACACGGGGCACGGCGTTCTCCTGGAAAGACCCTGTCACAGGGCTTTAACGAAAGCTTGTGGGAAACCGGTTTTGGCGCGGATGTCGTTCAACGCTTTTTCCGCTGCCGCTTTATCTGGAAATCCGCCGACAACCACACGGTAGGCCTGGTTGTCCGTTGAAGGAATAATTTGTGTCTGTACCTTGGATTCCGTATTCAGTTTCTTTTGCAGCGCTTCAGCGCGTGCGCTTCGATCCGCGCCGGTGAAGGCGGCCAACTGAATACCGAATTTCCCTGAAACAGCCGCAGGCGCGGGAGGGGGGACGGGAGCGGGAGTCGGAGCCAAAGGCTCCAGTGCCAGATCTTCAATGGGCGGCTCATCCGGGGTTATTGGTGTAAGAAGCGGCTTGTCTTTCACCTCGGCCGCTGGCTTTGCGGGGGATGCGGGTACCGGAGTCGCCGGCACGGTTGCCGACGCCGCAGGTGTTTGCGTTACCGGTGTGGCTGCGGGGGCCGTCGGGGTCTGTGTCGCCGCCGGGGTTACGGGTGCCACTGGGGTTACGGGTATTGAGGATGCGGAAAGGGCTGCTTGTTTCTTCGCATCCGTATCGGCCAGGATCGGGGCCGCTTCTGTGTTTTTTTCTCCTTCCGTGGTGGTTACTGGAAGGGGTTCTTTTTCAGGCGCGGCAAAGTGTATGGACCCGGAACCCTCGGTGGAAAGAGGATCTGGTCGCATCGATGTGAGTCCCGGCACCGCAGCCATGTAGGGATTACGCGGCGTGGCGGTTTCCGGCGTTCGCTCCACTGCCTGACTGGTTGTGGTTTGTTCCTTTAGGGATTCATCCTTCCCCGCCTGGTCTTGTGAAAGTGCTGGTACTGAGTAGGACTCCACTTCAGAGGGGGCTTCATTTTGTATCGGTTCCTGTCCTTTATCAAATGAAGGATCCAGACGGCCCGTGATGATACCCAGCCCAAAGAAAAAGGCAAAGGCGCACAGGGCAAGGCAGAGATAGGCGGTCAACTGTCTTGTGGTTACTTCGGCCACGTGTATGTTTGATACAGGCCCGTTATCAGGGCGCTTCAGCTTATTATTCATGGAGCACTTCCCCTTTCGTCGTTTCCGTCGTTTCTGTAGTCGCCGTACATGCTTGTCTTTCTGAATCCGGGACGGGTTCCAACGCAGAATCCATGACCGGTTCTGGAGATTCCAGAGCGTGCAAACGATCCAGCAGCGCGATTCGCGCCTCGTCCAGTTCCGTGTAAGAAAAATTCAAGTCACAGGCTTCGATAAGCCGGTTGGTCGCTCTATCCAGGTATAAGGTCGTGCGGATGGTGCCGTCGCCCTCTTCGGACTCCCGGACCTGCCTGAAGGCCCGTTGACGCTTGAGCAATTGAGCGGCCAGAAAGGCCTGCGCCAACTCCAGACGCTCGACCGAAGCGGCAAGGTCATAAAAAAGGCGCCGTAAGGGTGAGAGTATCTCCTGGTGCTCGGCTTCAAGCACTTTCGGATCGCTGTATTGTGTTTCCCAGGCACAGAAATGGTCCGCAGTTTTTTCTTTCGGATTGCATTCGGAACAATAATCGCGCCGTGCTAGCGATTCAGCTTCCCGCGTCGCAATGGAATGAACTTTTTGTTCATGAATAAACGACTGATTACAGACGCAACATTTAGCCGCGCATTTACTGATTTTAATTTCCATTATTTTCTACTGGTGAGTGAGTTGTTTGAGTCTTTGTTTCGGGACATATCCTGTTTCTGGCATCCCCGGCATGGAATTGAGGGTACTCCTTACGTCAAAGCACTATGTATTGTGTCAAGTGCGAATAGTATCTTCTTTTGCATACCAGAATTAGTATACCCTATTTAAAAGATTTGAGCAAGTTCCTGCACGATCTGGCCGGGGCGTCATGGCTTGTCAAAATAAATATCATAGTTACCTGATACCGGCGTATCACTTTTTACAATCAGACGGTTTGATTCAGGTATCCATGACCAGGACCCCGCATCCAGGGGCAAACCGTCCCTGCTGATCCTTGCGGGGGATTGGTCGAGGCGCACCCGAAGCAAGTGGGGTTTGGCCTCGCCATCAAGAGTGATACATACGGGATTGCCATCTTCCACCCTGACCCGCAGTTCACCACTCCTATCTGTATGATGTACGGTGAATTCCGATATCTTGTGGGGAAAAATATTCAGTGTGAGATACGGGGCCCAATCTTCTGCACCAATGCCCGTGTACGACCGTGAAATTTTCATGGGAATGATGGCCCCGTCGCGGACATATGCGGGATATTCCGCCAGGGGGAAGTCCCTGGTAAAGGTTGTTGGCCCTTCTATAACCTTGGTATCGTCAAACCAATAGCGCCACCGGCCGGGGGGGAGGCAGACCTCGCGGGTCAAGGAGTCCTGATAAATGGGCGCGATCAAAAAGTCATCGCCGAAGAGATAGTGGTATTTTCCCTCCACGGGTTTCATGAGCACCCGACCGCCCCGGTTCGCCTGCACCACATAACAAAAGATATAGGGCACCAACTCTGAACGCAGCCACGAATATTCGCGCACAAGTTCGAGCTCCAGCGGGGTGCGCTTCCACATGCGCCGTTCGCCGTGACCGCCATTCAGAAAGAAGCCGCAGAAGGTGGAAAACTGGGTCCAGCGTATATAGAGTTCCGGCTGTATCGTATCGCCGCCATGATATCCGGCGATGTCGGAGCCGGGCAGGCTGTAACCGAATTTGGCGCTTCTTAAAATACACCACAGGGCCCGTTCAAGGCCCCGCTCCGCGTAAGACCAGGTGTGGGTGTTGTCGCCCACCCAGTTCAGGGTCGCCGCATCCACGGGAGAAAATCCCTCCGGGTGAATCCAGGGCAGCACACTGTCAAATGACCTTCCCATGGTCACGAACTCGGGGTTCCGGGTACGGCCGTGTTCCAGCTCGTCCCGGTAGTAGTGGTCCATGTACCCCCGGGTCGTCATCCACCCTTTATAAGTCTTCTGGTAAAAAGCGGGGATCTTCCCGAAAAGATTCATGGAAAAGTAGCTGGAGGTGTCGTCCAGTTTCCAGGCATCCGCCCCGACGTCCAGGGCTTGTTGCTGCATGCCCTGCCACCAGGCCATGGCCGCGGGATTGGTGTAGTCGATGAGCCCCCCAAGGCCCTGCCACCATTTGACCTGGTGCCCGTCGCCGACGAGATATCCCTTGTTCTTGGCCTCCTCATAAAAGGCGCGGGAATCCTTGATAATGGTGCTGTCGCTTTGGCTGTTTACATTGCAGGTCATCCAGAACGCCACCCGTATGCCCCGGTCTTGAATACTTTTAAAGAATTCCTTGGGATTAGGATAACGGGTCTCATCGAAAGTGAAATTGTTGTTGATGGTCGCCCAGGGGGAATCCACCAGGTACGCGCCGACCGGAAAATCATGTTCCAGGTAACCATTTATCATTTCCAGCATGAAGTCCGCCGTCAGCACATCGTCTTCCCATATCCAGGGTTCCAATGCCCATGCCGGGGTGAGGGGCGGGTTGGCATGGCGCTTTGCGTTGAACGGCATCCCCCACAAGGGGAACACAATGTAGAAATAAAAAAAGATGAGCATAAAAACAAGGCAGGCCGCGACAATTTTCAGAAACAGTTTCAGGCATTTGGGCATAGGGAGACTCCTTAATCAAGCCGTATGGGTACAAACCAACCGTGACTTCCTCGAGAGCGGCGCATCCCGGCAGACCGGGGTATTTGTCGAAAGATACTTTACGAGTACGAGTACGATTACGAACACAATAACGATTGCGCCGATTCGTGCTCGTGTTCGTATCTCGTAATCGAAATGATTCGCTAAAACCCAAAATTAGGTTACGTTGTTTTATATCAATATGTTGTGAGTTGTATTTTTTCAGGAGTGACACCACATGACCGGTTGTATGTATTTATTTTTGTCCCGGTATATACGCCCCGCTGTATCGCAGACGGTATGCTTCGCCATGAATCTTCCTTGCAGCCTGGACCAGTTCGGAATAGGGCGTGTCCGTTACGGCCACAAAACCTATATTATAGTTTTCCCCGTCAAACCAGCGTCCCGTAATGGGTTCATCCACATATTGGAACCAGTGGCATCCCACGAAGGCGGGATGTGTCACGACACTCTTCACATAGTTGTAAAAGTGTTCTGCACGCGCCGTCTGGTCTTCGACCGCCACCAGGCCGGTGTGAAACATGCCCCGATCCAGTGCTCCGAAGTGAAATTCCCCTATAAGGATGGGTTTACCGAGGTCCTTGTCATCCCTGTAGATATCCTCGGGAATAGTGGAAAAATAAAAATTAAAAGAAATGACGTCGGCGATTTCCGCGCAGGCACTCACCACGGGAGTGGGCCGGGAAGAAAAACGGCAGCCGAGGTACAGTTGGTTGGGAGCATGCCTGTCCAGCGCATCCCGGATCACGGAGAAATAACGAAGCGCGAAACGATACAGATAGGCGTCGAGGTCCTCCTGTGCTGCTTCATTGACGGTGTCCGGCTTGCAAATGCCTTCCCATGTTTCAAAGGCGGTGGACCATGCCCGGTTCAAACCTTCCAGGTTCTCGTGGCGCTCCTGAAGAAATTGGAGCAGGGCTTGCCTTGCCGGTTGTTCGCTGTCGCTTGCAAGCACTCCCCTGATGACGCCTTCCCAGGCAAGTTCATTATCGGTGAAATAACCAATGCACAGGGGATTTGCGCCATAACGCTCACCCATTCCCGTGACGGAGGCTTCCACCTTTTCCTGAAACGAGACGTCGTACACATCCACCATCTTGCCCCAGTATCCTGTAGCCGCCTCAATGCGCCGAACATCAGGAATGTGGACCGGTACGACAAAGGGGAGGGGGCTGCGGTCCAGCACATCCCCCTGGCTCCAATTGCCCAGGGTGTTGAATCCCCAGTGGCGCAGGCGGCAATAGGCGTTGTCCAGAAAGGATTTCCGCCAATCGGCGCCATAGGTGCGGACCAGGTTGGCGGTATAAAAGCTGAAGGTGGCTCCAGCGCCGCCTATGGGTTCCGCCATGCTGTGCGCGCCCTGAACATGGGCGTACAGGCCGCCGAAAAGAGGATCATCCTTCGGCGGCAGCCATTCAAACCAGGCTTCGCGTTTCTCGGTGAAGGTACGTTCACCCGTGCCGACACAGTCCACGCCAAGAGAAAGGAACAGAGTGCCTTCGGGCGTGACCAGCCACCATTTGTCCGCTAACTTTTCCGTGCGGAACCAGCCGGTCGCTTCCAGACGGGGGCCGGCCGCCCAACCGCCGAAGCGGTCCCGTTCCGGCAGTTCGGGGGTTTCCGACCAGGCTGCCTGTTCAAGGGAGTGTCGTTGCTTGAAATCATTCTCCGAGGCAAGTTTGCCCGGCCAGTCGGCATGTTTATACTGACCATACCTATCCACAAAGGGTAAGGGGACCGGGGAAGCGGGGGCGTTCGCATCCCCGAACACATACAACTTTTCAAGAAGCAAAACGCGACTGTGGGTCGGCTTGGGCAAAAACAACTGGAACCCTGTTATAGCGGTCAAATCAAGGGGCTCTCCCGAGCCGTACTGCACCAGGCCGGGCAATCCCCGCATGCCCCAGAGTATCGGGCCGTCTTTCCTTTTGAAATGCATCCTGAATTCAAATCGCTTCCGGGGGGGCACGGAACCGCTCAGGCTGTTACAGAAATGCTCCCCGTCGGCACCCTTGTTGTCCAGGCGGAGCGCCGCATCAACAGAAGTGTCCCCTGGGTTATACAGTACAATCCCGATACCCGAATGTGCGGACCAGTCCCACCCGCCTTCAGGCCCCTGAAAAAAAACATTAGGCCAATCCACCTGCTCAAAACGTACCGAGAGTCCCTGGCCTGAAGCGTGATCAAGGACGGCCGTATTGTTAAAGCGCACAAAAGGAGGAAGCGGGACTGCGTTGAAATCCACTAAAATGGATTCCTGTTCGGCTGCGGCCGGAAAGATTAATAGTGTCAGTGCAAACAAAACGCACATCAAAGGGATTCCTTTTTACAGGGGGGGGGCCGTTTCATTGCGCAAGGCATTATATATGCGGAGATAGACCTGGTGTATGCCTGCCGCGTGCGATTCTATTTGCTCCTGGAGGCCGCCTTCAATTCCAAGGCTTTGAGCCAGGCGAGCGGCCATCTCAGGGGCGTCCGGCAGACAGGAAGATGCGCAACCCCGCATCATACGGGAACGGTTCAGGAGCCGCCTGTAAAACGCATAGCCTTCCCTGAGCATGCCGTGTTCCTGTTCGGGAAGAAGGGATTTTTCGCTCAGCAGTTCCAGCGCTCCGAAAACGCCGCCCCGCTCCAGGTCTGGGTGCTCGCCTGCGTGTCTCAGTTGAAGGAGCCGGGTGGCAAACTCTATTTCCGCAATGCCGCCTTCTCGCCGTTTCAAGTCCAGGCGCGGCGCCGCCGCCGCAAGTTTCGCACGCATGGCCTCCAGTTCTTCCAGCCCGGACCGTTCCAAACGCATGGAAAAGGCCAGGTGGCGCGCCTCAGCCTCAATCCGGGCCGCGAAACCGGCATCACCCGCCACCGCCCGCACCTTCATAAGTGCGAATTTTTCCCAAAAATACGCCTCTTCCTGGTAGTACTGGCGAAAGCGCTGCTCCGGTATAGCAAGGGCGCCTTTGTTACCGTCGGGCCGAAGCCGGGCGTCCACATCGTACAATAAACCGTAACGCGTGGGTTCTTTAAGGGACTTGATGACCTGGGAGGCGATGCTCGCAAAGTATTCCGTCGGCGAAGTGGAAATGTCGAAACGGGCGGTTTCCTCGTCTTCATGGACAAATACGAGATCCAAATCACTTCCATAGCCCAGTTCCCGCCCGCCGAATTTACCCAGGGCTACTATCGCGAAAGCGGCCGAGGTCGTTCCGTACCGCGCCGTTGTCCTGGCGCGGGCGCGGCTTAAAGACCTGGCCAGGATGACCTCCGCCAACTGGGACAGTTCGTCACCCACGGCCGTTACAGGAATGCCCAGAAGTATTTCGCGCAAGGCCACTTTCAAGACTTCGCCATCGCGCAAGCGGTAAAGGGCCGGTGCGGGGTCGGCTGCAGCCTCCAGATCAGACAGGACTTGTTCCAGTTCGTCCCGCCGTGAAGGCATGTCAATATGTCCGGGGGTTCCGATAAGGTCAAGCAGGCTTATGTCCCGCAACAGCATTTCACTTAAATAATCGCTGTTCGATACCAGGGCAATCAGGTAACGTGACAGATTCCGGTGATACTTCAATAGGTTATAGAGGGTGGCCGGAACAGGCAATCTGCCCAGTATCTGGCTAAACCGCAGCAAAGCGCCGTCGGGATCGGGGGTTTGGCCCAGGGCCTCTAACAGAAAAGGGGTGACGGCGGAGAACTGCTGGGCCGTCTCCCGGGTATACGGGGCGTCATCGGGGCCGTTGGCCAGCAGAAGCAGTTCGTTTCGAGCACGGCCCGGGTCGCGAAAACCCAGGGAGGCAAGTTTCTTCAAACCGTCGGCGCATGCCGACTCGGGTTCCAGCAACTCGATTACCCAGAGGTTGCCGTCGCCCCGGGTCGCGAGGAACTGTTCAAGGATTGCCCGCGTCTCCGCAGTCCGCTCGCGGTAGACGTTCATTAAAGAATCGCCGTTCTCATATCCCAGGCGCCGGGCGAGCATGTCCAGTTCCGGCCCGGTTTCCGGCAGGATATGGGTCTGTCTTCCTCCCTCGATCTGGAGGCGGTGTTCAATTCCGCGCAGAAAAATATAATTACGTTCCAGGGTCGCGGCGTCAAAAGGTTGAACCTTCTGCCGTTGTCCGAGAGCCCGCAGGGCTTCCAGCGTGTTGGAAGTCCGTATCTCAGGCCAGCGGCCCCCGTGAAGCATCTGAAGCATCTGCACGGTGAACTCGATATCGCGGATGCCGCCGCGGCCCAGTTTGACCTCACGGTCGGTCTGTGACTTGGAGGCGATGATACTTTCCACCTGCCGCTTGACGCTTCGGATGTCTTCCAGGGTTGTGTCGTCAAAATACCGGGGATAGAAAAAAGGACGCAACTGTTCAAGAAGGACTTCCCCCAATTGGAAATCGCCCGCGCAAGGCCGGGCCTTGATTAGAGCCTGCCGTTCCCACGCACGACCGTAGGTGCTGTAGTAGTCGACGGCGCTGCCTAAAGAACAGGCGAGGGGGCCGCTTTTGCCGAAGGGACGCAGGCGCGTGTCCACGCGGAAAACATGTCCCTCGGCGGTACGTTCCGAAAGCAGCCGTATCATCAACTCGCACAACTTGCGATAATATTCTTCAGTGGTGGCGCTTTGGGGGGAATCTTCACGAGTGTGCCCGCTGGCGCTGTATATGAAAAGCAGATCGATATCAGAGCTGAAGTTCAGCTCCTGACCACCCAGTTTTCCCATGGCCAGAACGCAAAAGGTTACCTCCATTGAAGGGGCCTCATCGGCGTCAAGGGGGCTGAAACGTGGGGAGAGATACTCGGTGGATGCCCGAAGTGCCCCTTCAATCATAGCGTCCGCCAGATGGGAAATATCCGCCGAAACGGATTCAAAAGGGGCATGGAGATGGACCTCGCGCGCAGCGATGCGCAACAACTCCCGATGGCTGAACTGCCGCAGCCATTTTTGTCTCGTTTCAATATCGTTATGCTTTTGAAACGCTGCCTCCAGGATCTCGCCATATTCCATCGGGGGTCGGGCATGGTCCGGGTGAAGGTTATCCCATAGCCAGGCGCCGTACTGGGGATATCTGCACAGCATATCCGATAAAAGGGGGCCTTGGGAAAAGAGCTCCGCCAACAGGGGAAGATAGCCCGGTATATCGCTCATGCGTAAGGCTTCCGCCTGCCGGTCTTCTACCGCCTCCAGGAAACGCGTCAGATTGATTAGAACGCCAAGAGGATCCGCGGACTGCCCGGCGGTTTCCTGAACGGTGGTTAAAAATGCTTCTCCACAGTGCGAGCGTATCGTTTTCAGGCAGGCTGCGGCCTTTTCTGAATCATGAAAATAATCATATTCGGGGGTTTTCATAAGCGACTCTGTATTGCTGCATTATTGTGCAGCGCACGGCAAAGGCGTTACTCGGATGGGGCTACTTGCTGTCTCAACGCATGTAAGCGGGGGGAGGCGCCATAACGGGCAAACAACGGTTGGCCAATCAGGGTGCGTGCCGCCGTAGCATCCAGCGCGGCCAGCCGTTCAAGGGCATCGAAAAGACGGGGTTCATTTTCCGGCATACACAGCATAAAGAAAGTCGAAATCAAGGTCCAGGTTTCCGCTTCGCGCGGTTGTAACGCCTCCACCAGTTCAATTTCCCGCAGCGCGTCCGCTTCGCGTCCGATATGGGACAGGCAAATGCCCGCCAAGGTGCGCACATACAGCCATTCCGGGGCGATACGGACACATTTTTGAAAAGCGGAAAGCGCTTCGGGAAACCGTTTTTCTTTGTATGCGGACATGCCTGCCTGAAACCGTCGCCGCAACCGCCAGGAACGAAAGTAGCGGATACCGAGCTGGATGCCCATGACAATGCCTGCAATAAGTGCCAGACTGATAATTTCACCCATGGTAACAACCTTTGCGTGGGGTAAGATTTATGCCGTAAGTATATCAGAAAGAACCGCCATCGATGGAGCGGGGAAACGATGTCCATGACAGGAGAGGGCGTTACGGCGCCAACAGCGCTTTGGACAGCCGTTATCTTGCGGGAGTCTTGCGCCATCTTATTCCTGCGGCGTCCATAGTCACAACAGAGGGAAGGTGCGCCCCGGTATCGATACCCGTCATCTTTACCATCCGTTACGTTGCGGACCACAAACAAAAAAGTACACGGGGGGCGACATTTTTAGTAGATTATCGGCTCGTAGCCGCTATAAAAAACAAGAAGTGAACCATGACAAAGACCAAGCATCTCGTCATTGCGAGGCACGAAGCAATCTCATCGCAAAACGGACTTGCTTCAAACCAGATTGCTTCGTACCTCGCAATGACGAGTCTTTGGGTTGCGGGCAATGCCCGCGTTGGTACCTAATCGAAACTGTTCTATTATAAAAAACAAGAAGAGTTGTATGTTGTTCACGCTTTAGCGTGCTCCTCAAGGCCTGGACGCGACCCGCACGCTAAAGCGTGAACAACATACCCTGAAAACATTTTCCAGGTTGTGGGCACAGCCCACGTTAGAATATGTGCTGCGGGAAAAGGTGGACGCGCAACCCGAGGACGCTCAACTCAATGTATCCGGCATGCGACGCAGGATGTGCTTGGTAATGGTTTTGGCGAGTTCCACTTCCGGGAGAAGTATTTTGTTGACCTGTTCTTTTTTCAGTAAGGCGGCTTCCATTTCGCTTTGAGCGCGGACAACGATATCGATGTTCGGATTCAGGATGCGCGCCAGTTCAATCGTCTGCAGTGTTTTAAGCACATCCGGCGTGGTAATGACCAGGACGGCCGCCCGGGCAACATGGGCCTGAGCCAATGCCATGGCGGTGGCACCGTCCCCCACCACAGCGGGCTGGCCTTGAGCTCGCAGGCGCTCCACGATTTCCCGGTCCTGATCGGCCACCACGAAAGGGATCTTACTTGCAGCCAAGATATCGCAAACGTGCTTTCCCAAATGGCCGTAACCGATAACAACCACCTGCTTGGAAAGATATTTCTCTTCCGTGGATAAGGGCAGCGTCGTCATGGGGTCGTCCGGAATTCTTCTATGACGCGGCAGTGTTGGTGAAAGTATGGCTTCACTTGCTTCGTGCAAGGCTTCGGGTTTGCCCAGCAACAACAGGGTGTCGTAAGGTTCGATTTGCGTATGTCCCCTCGGGACAATCGATTCTTCTCCCCGGCCTATCAGCAGCACCAATACTTCCGGCGGGAGTATGAGGTCGGCAACCGTGTGCCCGACGAGTCCCATGTTGGGAAGAATTTCGATTTCCCGCGTTTCCCCCTGCGTCAGGCCGCTTCGCGCAATCTCGAGGGAGTAGACGGGGCGCGCGGCCAGTGGTTTATCCACCTTCAGCAGGCGTGCCACCGGCATCAGGAGTGTGCCCTGTACCAGTACCGACGTCAATACGATGAAGAACACGATATTGAACAAAATATCCGAGTTTTCGTAGCCCGCCAGCAGGGGAAAGGTGGCCAGCACAATGGGCACCGCACCGCGCAACCCGGTCCAGGCAACGAGCAGCCGCTCGCGCCAGAGAAACCCGCTTCCCATCAATCCCAGCGCCACCGCCACCGGCCGCGCCACGAACATAAGGAACAGCGCGGCCAGGATGCCCTGGGGCGCGATGGCAGGCAGGCTGGACGGGTTGACAAGCAGCCCGAGCGCGAGGAACATGACAATTTGCATAAGCCAGGCAATGCCGTCGTGAAATTTCTCGACGGACCGCTTGAACGCGAAGTCGGACCCGTTCAGCAGGATGCCGCACAAGTAGACCGCCAGGAAGCCGTTGCCCTTGAGTTCTTCCGCGGCCCCGAAAGTCAGCAGGACCAGGCTCATGCTGAGAACAGGATAGAGGCCGTCGTAGTCCAGGCGGATTCGATTGAAGAGAAAAACAGCTATCTTGCCCACCACGAATCCCACCAGCAGGCCGCCGCCCATGTTGAGCAGGAAGAAGGGGACCAGGTCCATCCATTGAAAGTCAGGAACGGTCAGCACCCGAGTCATGCCGATGGTCAGAAAGACGGCCATCGGATCGTTGCTGCCCGATTCCAGTTCCAGCAACGGTTTCAGTTGGCCCTTCAGGCCGACACCGCGGCTGCGGAGGATGGAGAATACCGCAGCCGCATCCGTGGAGGAGATGATGGCGCCAAGCAGTACGCTGTTGAGAATATCCAGTCCCACCACGGCCCACGCAAACATGCCGACCAGCACCGCCGTGACCAACACCCCGAAGGTGGACAGGATGAAACTCGGAACGGCAACCGGGCGCGCGATGCGCCAGTTGGTGCTCAGACCGCCTGAAAACAGGATAAACGCCAGGGCCATTTCCCCGAGCAGGTTGGCCGCCCGCGCATTGTCGAATTGAATGCCTCCGAATCCGTCAACACCGGCCAGCATGCCGATGCAGAGAAAGACGATCAGGGCGGGCACGCCAAGACGTTCGGACGCCCGGCTCGCGAGAATGCTCGTCAATACCAGGAACCCGGCGGCCAGTAGAATAAGGGATGGGGTTAGCATGAAACCATATTTCCAAATGCGTGCAGGGCAAAAAGAATCATCTGTAGAAGGCGGTGTTTTTGAAATGACAAAAAATAGGGCCGATGGCAATACGCACTATCTGCCGAAATTCATCACAAGATATCTTCGTTCCTTCTATTTTACATGAGTTGAACGGCTGAATAATACATGTATATCGGTAAAAGTCGTTTCCAGGGACTGGGAAGCGGTATAGTTTTGAGATGGTGCGGTTTAGGGTTCGATGAAAAAGGAGGCGGTATGAAACGTTTCTGGGTGCTTGGGATTTTTGGAATCGCCATGATTCTCGTGCCGGCCTCGGCGAAGGAACCCGTCTTCCAGCGCGACGGAGAGGTGCTTCATGTTGACCACGCGGGCGGCCGGTTGACCATTTCCCTGTCTTCACCGATGCTGTTCTTCCGAGATGTTGAAGGCGGGGTGGGCGGATTGTCGCCCGAGAGTATCCACGGCAATTTGTCCGCCGGGGAGGAGGTCGTGCTGGACTTTGCACCCCTGAAAGTGGGGGAGACGGCCGAATTGGAGGTGCGGTTGCTGTTTCGCTGGGCGTCCCGGGAACAGGCGCTTCGCAAATGGGTGTTGGTCAAGGTGACCAACACAGGCGCCCCCCTGGTTCTCGAGGAGGTGCTTCTGGACGAACTGGAGGCCGGAAAATTACGGGAGGACCCGCGTACCGCACTTCCCCGAAGTACGCCTGTGTTCCTGCCGGGAGTTTTCGCGGGCGTCGAGTTTCCCGTGGCTGCCGTGCGTGTGGAAGATGGGCGTATCCTTGTCGCCCATCGCCCGCGGGCCGCCCTGGCGGCGGGCGATACTTTCGAGAGCCGTTGTGCCGTATACGGCCTGGCAATGCCGGGCCGGGAACGCGATGCCTTTCACCGGTATATCGAGTCACACCGGCCGGTGCCCAAGGGACTTCATTTCAATTACAACAGCTGGTGGACATCGCCTGTTCCGTTTTCCGAACAGAATATTCTTGACCTGATGGCTGTGTTCGAAAAAGAACTGTATCAGGCGCACGGGGTGGCGCCAGACAGTTTTACCATTGATATGGGCTGGTCCAATCCCAAAAGTATCTGGGAAATTGATCCGGCCCTGTTTCCCGAGGGTTTCTCCCATATCGAAGCCGCGGCGGCACGGATGGGGTCGCGCCTGGGCCTCTGGATTTCCCCGTCCTCTTTTTATAGTCCCGCTTTGGACCCCGAATGGGCTCGGGAACAGGGTTATGAATCTTTTGATTTTTCCGTGCCTTGGAGTGAAAGCCCTGTGCGGCTGCTCAGCCTGGGAGGAGAACGGTATGCCTCCCGTTTCAAAGAACAGTTGACGCACCTGGTTTCCCGTTTCGGTATCCGCCAGGTGAAACTGGACGGCTACTTCCTTGGGAAAGACACCTTCGAGGCCGGCCCCTTCAGCGCCGAGCAAACAGCCGAAGGCGGCATCGCCGCGTTTCAGGCTGTGCGCGCCGTTGCGCCCGATGTCTGGTTCGAGGGCACCTTTGACGCCAATGCCAGCCCGTGGTGGCTTTTCCATCTGAACTCCGTGATTGGGGGCTTCGGCGATGATTCCCCGTATGGCCGCGTGCCCTGTCCGGTCTACCGGGAGAGTTACACCACCGCCCGGGACTATTATAACCTGCAGGCAGCGGACCGCCTGTTTTCGCCGGTTCCTGCCCAGGAAATCCTCGGCATCATCCACCAGAGCGATGACCCCTTCATGAACGATGCCGTCATGTGCCTGTTAAGGGGTAATGCCTTTATCTCGCTGTATATAAACCCCAAATACATGAACCCGGCGCGATGGGCGCAACTCGCGGAAACGCTGCGATGGGCCCGCAGCCACGAAGGCATGCTGGTGGAGGCGCAGGCCGAAGTCCTGCGCCCTGAGGCATGGTTGCGCGACGGTATTCCGTGGCAGTCCCACGATGCGCCCATGCCGCGGACGCCGTATGGCTACGCCCATTGGAGCGATGTCGGCGGGCTGGTTGCCCTGCGTAATCCCTGGGTGGCCCCGGAGTTGTATCGGCTGGTATTGCCCAAAGATCTCGTTCAGGAAAATAGCGGCATTGGGCTTGATGTGATTAGCCTCTATCCGGAACCGCGCCTGTACGCTTCGCGCGTGAAGCCGGGCGATACGATGGAAGTACCGTTGGCGCCCTATGAAACCGTGGTACTCAGCATCCGGCCCGCCGCGGATACTCCGGGCTTGCCCGGGGTCGGGGAGTATGTCAACAATCGTTTGGTGGTAGAATCCTGCGTCTGCCATGCCGCGCGCGTGCATTTCGAGGAGGAGACCGCCTCGCTGGGACCGGATTGGACCGATGCGGAGGGTTTTGATGCCGGGATGCTTGAAGTGTCGCTGGATGCCCGTGTGCGGGTGGATGCGCCCCGGGCGCGGCTGCTGGTGCTCGCCGAGGGCAAAGAAGCGGCGCCCCGGCTTTTGGGAAAGCTCCAGGTAAACGAGACGCCCGTGGAGATGCGTGCGACGGGCTCCGGACAGGGCTTCGCCGCATCCACCGCGCCGCCTCCCGAACAGTGGACCTTTCTGGAGGCGGTTTTGCCCGCAGGCGAATCCACGCTGGCCTTGACCGCGTCCACAGAAACAAACGTGTCCGACCTTTCCGTATGGGTGTGGGCTTGGAAACCGGGAGTCGGGAAACCGGATTACCCGGGTGTGTTGCCCGCGCCCGAACGGATTTCGCTGGACGGTGCCGCCTTGCTGGCGCCGGGCGCTTTTACGGCGGACCTTAAAGAGGAAACACGCAGGCGCCGGATTGAACAGATTAATGGGGTTTATTTGGACGCGCTGGAACCTCTTTCCGAACAGCAGGGCTGGGGTAGACTGCAGCGGAACAAGAGTGTGTGGGAACGGCCCATGACCATTGCCGGACAAAATTTTCGCCGCGGTTTGGGAGTCCACGCCGTGTCGGAGGTAGTCTATGCCCTTGATAGACAATATGCGTTATTCGAGTCTCAAGTCGGGATGGATGGGGCGAACCGGGGAACGGGTACTTTTGAAGTGTGGGTGGACGGGGTGAAAAAGTGGGAATCCGGGAGGCTGAGCGCGGACGACAGGGCTGAACCGGTGCGTGTGGAGGTCAACGGTGCGGCCGAATTGTGCCTGCGGGTGGGAGATGGCGGGGATGGCATCGTTGGAGACCACGCCAACTGGGCCGAGGCAAGGCTGTTGCGATGACCTCTTTTATGCGCACAGGTTGAAATTCCCCATGAACTCCTTTAAAATGAGCGGGATTCAAGAGTGATGTGGTCCTGTCAGACTGGTTCTCGCCTTATCCTGCAAAACCCCAAAGGAATCCTTAAATGAAACACTTGTATGCAATAACGGTCATGATTTGTTTAACGGTGTTTGTCCTGTCAACTGTTGCCATGGGAGAGGAATCTCCGACCTATGCGGAACGTCTGGGCTTTCCTGAAGGCGCCCGAGTCGTTATTTTCCATAATGATGATGCCGGACTCTCCCATGAATCGAACGAGGCAAGTTTCCGCGGTGTGGAGGAGGGGTTGATTACCTCCTGGAGCGTCATGATGCCGTGCGCCTGGGTACCGGAGGTTCGAAACTACCTGAAAACCCATCCGGACACGTGTTCAGGCCTGCACCTTACCCTGACTGCAGAGTGGGATAAATACCGTTGGCGTCCTCTCGCCTGTGTTGAAAACCATCCCGGCCTGGCCGACCCGGACGGTTTTCTATGGGACAACGTGAAACTCGTGTCGGAACATGCCTCCGCCGATGAAATCGAGGCCGAAATACGGGCGCAAATCGCCGCCGCTGAAAAAATGGGAATGCCCATCAGCCACCTCGACACGCACATGGGCACGGTGTTCGCCACGGAAGAATATCTCATGCGTTATGTGACGGTCGGGATAGAGAAGCAAATTCCTGTTCTATTGCCCGGGGGACATATGACCGCGCTCCTGAAAGAGGACCCTGAACTGGGGGAGAAAGCCGCTGCCGTCCGTGTACTGGCCGAATCCATATGGGCTTCCGGATTGCCCGTCATTGACGATGTCCATACCGATTCCTACGGATGGAACAGCCCGGACAAAACGGAAAAGTTTATCGAGATGCTGCAAGCCATGAAACCCGGCATTACCCAGGTTATCATTCATGCCACGGTTCCCTCTCCCAACTTCGCCCAGATTTCCGAATCCGGAGAGAAACGGGGCGGCGATCTCAATGCCATGCTCGACCCGAAATTGAAACAAGCCATTGAAAAGGAGGGAATTCTCCTGACTTCCTGGAGGGAACTCATCGAGCGCAGAAAGAAAGCGAGATAAGTCAAACCACGGGATTCATGGAACGCACCGAAAAAAGAACACAAGAGAAACAGGTGCCTTCACGTCACCGTAAGAGAAGTGACATATGGCATAACCGTCATGCGGCGTATTGCAGACACGGTAGCGTAAAACGGTATTTTTCCGCGTGTTCCGTGAATTCTGTGGCCAGGGAAAACGGATTATTCCATCAGCGCCGTCACATGCTCCGCGACGCTTTCACCCAGGGCGCTGAGGTGATAGCCCCCTTCCAGGAATGAAATGACCCGTCCACCCGCAATGTGCCGAAGCATACGGGTAATTTCCCCATAATGCCTGCTTTCCAGCATCTGGTTTCCCAGAGGGTCCAGACGGTGCGCGTCAAATCCGGCGGAAATCAGGAGGAAATCCGGCGCGAAGGACTCTAACTGCGGTACCACGGCTCCCTGAATCGTATTTATCCACTGCATGGGACTGCTTCCAGGCGCCATCTGGAA
>JAKJCY010000160.1 GCA_022706235.1 Candidatus Hydrogenedentota bacterium
CAAACCGCTGCTGACGGTGGCGGCGCTTGACGGCATGGTGGTTGTCAGTACCGGCGATGCGGTGTATGAATGGGAATTTGGGCAGTTGACCGCGGTTCCGGAAGCCCCAGAGGGCATAAGGCGCTTCCGGGTCCTGGACGGCGCGTTGTGGGGGTGTTCAGATTCCGGACTGTACCGGTACAACGGGTATGATATTGAGCAGCTCAGCGATGAAGCCTTCGTGGATGCCTGCCTGGTGCGTGGGGAGGTGTACGCTGCGACCCGCGATACGGTGTATCGATATGCGGATGGGCAACTGGTTACCATCGAACCGGAAACCGGGTTCCGCAGCACCAATACCACCTTCCAGATGGAAGACGGCTCGCAGGTGCTGATGGATCCGGAAAGGGTCGGACCGGTGGTGCGCATTGCCGGGTACAGCGAGACCCTGTATGTGATGCGCCCCGGGGAACTGGTGTTGCTGGACAACGACCTGGTCGATCCGCGGGTGGTCGACTGGGGGCTGCCCCCCTCCAAAAATTTCCGCGACATGATCGCCTTGGGCAACCGGCTGCTTATTGGGACGGATAAAGGCATCGCCGTGCTGCGAGGCATGGCCATGACCACCCTAGACGGTTCGGATGGCCTGCCTTACGAAGATGTCACCTGTTTCGCGGAAGGGTTTGACGGTGACCTCTGGATCGGCACCACTTGGGGCGCCATACGGCAACTCCAGGATGGGTCCTTCCAGTATTTCGCCGGACAGCGTTGGCTGCCCAACGACAAGGTGAACGACATCGCCGTATCGGAGGATACTGTTTATATCGCCACGGACGCCGGCTTGGGCGTCATTCACTACGAGCCGTTCACACTTCAAAAGAAGGCCGCCGTGTACGAGCGGAGAATGGAGGAATGGGGGCACAAGCGTCTGGGATTTGTACATCTTCTCTACAGAGGCGGGCCCGACGGCGAATGGATACGGGAGATCACGGACAATGATGGCGGCTTTACCACCCACTATTTGACGGCGATGACGTACAAGTATGCCGTGACCGGTGACCCGAAGGCGTGGGAAGAGGCGGTGAATACCCTGAAGGCCATGGTCTGGCTGGAGGAAATCACCGGCATACCCGGATTCGTGGCACGGTCCATCTGGTCGGTACACGGGGACGCCGGCCGTAAATCCGAAGGCGGGTCGGGCGGCCTGCCCGCGCGGTGGAACCCCACGCCGGACGGGAACTTCGAGTGGAAAGGCGATACCTCCAGCGACGAAATCGGCGCCCATTACTATGCCATGGCCACCTTCTGCAGCGTTGCCCCGGACGGCCCGGAAAAAGAGCGGGCCAAGGAACACGTCAACCGTATTACGCGGCACATCATCGAAAACGGCTGGAAACTGCGCGATAAGGACGGACAGTTGACCCGGTGGGGGCGCTGGGATCCCGAATACCTGCAGCGGCCTTATGGCATGTACGCCCGCGGATTGAACGGTATGGAAGCGCAGGCCTATGTCTCCACGGCCATCGGACTTCTCGGAGACGACTATTTCAAGCAGGCGCGGCAGCAACTGCTGGACTGGCGCTATCATGAACACACGGTGCGCCAGAAATTGACCTTCCCGCCGGACGATATCACGACCTGGGACGACCAAATCGCGTTTCTTTCCTATTACTCCTTATTGAAGTATACGGAGATTGACTGGCTGCACGCCCTCTACCGGCGCAGCTTGGAACGCAGCTGGGAAGTGAAACGCCTTGAAAAGAGCCCCTGGTTCAATTTCCTCTACGGCATGATGACCGGCAATGACTGTGAGGCCGAAAAAGGTGTGCAGTTCTTACGCGAATGGCCCCTCGATTTGGTCAGTTACGACTACAAGAATTCACAGCGTGCCGACCTCCGACCCGAACCGGGATATGTGCCCTACGCCCTCGGACCGGATACCAATTCGCCCAAACAAATATCCCCCCGCGAATCGGAAGCCAAAAAACTGGACGCCACCTTTCTCAAACTGGATGGCGGTTCCGGCGGTAACCGTTCCATTACCCCCGCCACCTGGCTGGATACCTACTGGATGGGCCGTTATTACGGGTTTATCGAAGCGCCGGACACGGACGACCCCACGCTGACAGGCATTGAAGACCGGCCGCTGCGCCAACTGGGCGCCGCACCCTATGCCGGGCCGGAAAGGCCGTTTTAGCTCATGAAGAACCTACGGAGTAGTATTCTCCGCTTGTGATAGGGTATGGACGACTGAAAAATGGCAGTACTGTTTGGCTTGTCTTGAGAGTTGAATCTTCGGGTACAGGCGCGGTTGTATGGCGTAACACCCGCATTGCACGTCCGTAGTAGGCGTACCTTCCAGGTGCGCCACCAGATGACGGGTCAGACCAAGGCCGCCCTGGCGCGCTACGACTATGCGCCTTATGGCGAACTCCTGCGCAACGCCGGACTACCGCTAACGGTTAGCTATACCGGCCACCTCTGGGACAGCGCCATCGGCCAGTATTACGCCCGCTTCCGCTTCTACAACCCCCAGACCGCCCGTTGGAACATGCACGACCCGCTTGTGTATTATTATCCATTGGGTTTGGATAAACTTACGTCCTGTGCACAAAAAAATTTAAGATACTCTTGTCCCGATTAGGGTTTTATTTTTTCGTTTTGTTTTTCATTGCCCAAAAGAAACGCCCCCCATTTCTCTCCTCGTTCATAGCTGCCCGAATAATTATTTATGCGCGCAGTAGGCGTACCTTCCTGGGTGCGCCATAATTCCACACGTACAGGAATTGCCCCTTATGGCGCACCTGAGAAGGTACGCCTACTGAGGCCCGGCATTAAAGGCCGCTGCGTTATCCTGACTTGGACAGGACCGTCGCCCCCCCCCCAAAAAAAAATACCCTCAACCTGAACATGGAAAATTAGCGTTAAAAACGCCTTAGTTTGAGCGGGGATACATCTTAACACTGTCTTAATTTGGACAGTAGTAATTTCAGACTTCCTGAACTCGTCGGAATATACAATGGCACTTTTTGTGAAAACACCTAGACTGAGTAAAGAAGGGACTGACTGCCAAATAGCCCCTGAGTACATCGTATAATCCTGTTTTTCATGCTTGCTATTTGGTAGTCTGTCCCTTCTTTACGGTCTTTTGCGTCAAACTTTTGTGCCATACTGTTTTCCGAAAAACCACGTCAAAACCCTGTCGAGTTCAGGAAGTCTGAATTTTAAGCATCTATGCTTCGTTGAAGCTCACCAAACATAAGGATCTTCGTCATTGCGAACGAAGTGAAGTAATCTCGTTTGCAGCGAGACCGCCCTATGCAGAGATCGCTTCGCTGCGCTCGCGATAACAATTACATGGTTTGTAGGGCTTAATTTATCTTTCTAAACCGAATCGCCCGCAATGGGGGTCCGATGCTCGCAATGATGCGTAGATGGGCTGTTGGCAATGCCCGTGGTGGGACAGGCATCCTTTTCCGTGGAATCCGCCTTTTCTAAATTGCCTTTGCAAGTTCATGCTATAATCTCCTTCCGTCCCGAATACATTGGAATTCTTCAGCACTATCTTGTTCGAAATGTATAGGAGAGGCATAAAGGTGGTATGAGAAAGATTAATCCTGAACGCTTACGCGTTACCGTGGGGCGGCCTTATCCCAACGGTCCCATCGTGTATGAAAACGGCATACGCTTCACAATTTTCAGCCGTCATGCCACCCGGGTGTGGGTCGCGGTTTTTGAAACGATTGAGAGCAAAACTCCGGTCTGGGAATATGAATTCGACCCGAAGAAACACCGTATCGGCGATATGTGGTCCATCTATGTTTATGGATTGCCTGAAGGCGTCTATTTTCTGTACAGGATGGATGGGCCTCATGACCCCGGGGAAGGGCACCGATATAATCCCGGCATTTACCTGCTTGACCCCTACGCTAAAGCGTTCGTAGGGGATATTCATAAGGGAACGATGAAATGTGTGGCCGTTCATGACAAAATGGATTGGACCGTTGACGTACGGCCTCATATTCCCATTGAAAACCTGGTCATTTACGAGACGCACGTTAAAGGCTTTACCCGTCACGCCTCGTCCGGGGCCGCTTATCCCGGTACGTATCGCGGCCTGATTGAGAAGATACCCTACTTGAAAGGCCTGGGCGTCAACGCGGTAGAGTTGCTTCCTATCCAGGAATTCGGTGAGACCTATCTCGGCCGGTGCAGCCTTGAGACCGGCGAGGAATTAACGAATTACTGGGGGTACAGCAATGTCGGTTTTTTCGCCCCCACCGGGCGTTACGCGGTCAAAGCGACCCGTCTGGAACATCTGGATGAGTTCCGGGGGATGGTGGAAGCGTTGCATGCCGCGGACATCGAGATTATTCTCGATGTCGTTTTCAACCACACTTCGGAAGGGAATGAACAGGGGCCCACGCTCTGCTTTCGCGGCATTGACAACGCCATCTATTACCTTCTGGACGATGGGAAGTACCTGAACTATTCGGGATGCGGCAACACGGTAAACTGTAATCATCCGCTGGTGCGCGACTTTATCCTGGATTGTTTACGCTACTGGGTCGCAGTGATGCACATTGACGGGTTCCGGTTCGACCTGGCGTCCATTCTTGGCCGCGACCAGGAGGGCAATATCCGCGAAGACGCGCCGCTGATTGCGCGCATTGCGGAGGATCCGGTGCTGCGGGATACGAAACTCATCGCGGAGGCGTGGGATGCCGGCGGGGCGTACCAGGTGGGCTCTTTCGGCGGGGCGCGCTGGGCGGAATGGAATGGCAAATACCGGGACGATGTCCGGCGCTTCTGGCGGGGAGACGCCGGCATGAAGGGGACCTTCGCCACCCGGATCATGGGCAGTGCCGACCTGTACCAGCACAGCGACCGCAGCCCGGAACATACCATCAACTTCATCACCTGTCACGACGGGTTCACCCTGTATGACCTGGTCGCTTATGAACGGAAACACAATGAAGCCAACGGAGAAGACAACCGTGACGGCGCTGATGATAACTTCAGTTGGAATTGCGGCGTGGAAGGGGAAACGGACAATCCCGAAATCAACCGGCTGCGGGTCCGGTGCCGTAAAAGCCTGGCGGCCACCCTGTTCCTGTCTTTGGGCGTGCCCATGATGCTCGGTGGCGATGAGATGGAACGCACCCAGTGGGGTAATAACAACGCCTACTGCCAGGACAATGAGATTTCCTGGTTCGACTGGTCGCGAAAAGAGCGGGCCGGCGACCTATTCGAATTCTATCGCAACCTGATTGCTTTCCGCGATGAGAATCCCGTCCTGCGCCGGAGCACCTATTTCCAGGGAAGGGGCAGTGAGGTCGACCCGGCGGCAGTGGACCTGTGTTGGTATGACAGTTCGGGCGCGCACGCGGCCTGGGACCGTTCCGAAAACACCCTTGCCTGCCGCATCCACCCGGAGGAGAACGGGGGTGTCGGCCTGTACCTGATGTTTAACGGAACCCTGAATGCGGTTTCGTTTACGCTGCCCGCCGGTCCCTGGCGGTTGCGCATCAACAGCGGCGCCGCGCCTCCCGAAGACTACTTTACAGACCGTGAAGCCCAGCCCGTGGGCCAACCCGTCCTGCCTGTCAACGCAAAGAGTGTCATGGTGCTGGCCTCCACGACTCCGGACAATCTCACGTAAACTCGTGTACGAAATTGAGGATGATCCCGGTGATGAAGAAGGCGAGCCCAAAGGATACCGTAATGCCGTAGAGAACCACGCCCGCCTGGGTAAAGCGCTTCAGGCTGTGGTCCCACTGGTTCGCCAGCGGCATCGCGCTCAACAAGGCAAACGGCAGTAAAATGACCAGGGCGCCCAAGAATAGATACGGGGCTTCAACCTCCAGCCAGGCCCACTCGTTCAATTCCGGCACCGGGCGGCCCAGAAAATGCTGATGGGCGGTGTAGATTCCTTTGATGCCATAGAGACCGGCCAGGTACACGAGGGTCAGCATTCCTCCGGTCAACACGGGATAGAGTGGAATACGGTAGAGGTGGAGGGGAGCCGGTGACTGTATGCGCCCCCGTAAGCGGAGCATCACAAAAAGCCCCATGTATCCCACCAGCGCAACGGGTCCCGTAACCAGGCCCAGCAGGACGGCCAAAAAACGCATAACCCATGTGGGCAACCCGGACCGGCCGGACAGATGCAGGGCCACGCCCAGCCATACAGGCCCCTTTACTTTGACTGTGGACTTCGGGGCAAGGGCGACTTTCTTCTCGGGCGCGGCCCCTTCGGGCGCTTCTTTCAGCGGGGTTTCGGGAGGTACCACCGGCAATGCCGCGCCGGCGCCGGGCGGGTCGCCCCAAACGCGCACCAGTATCTGGGCCTGCGTTTCCGGAGGCCCCATTTTGTGCAAGATGCCAAGAAGCTCGGTGTCTTCGATCGAAGATGCGTTGAGAAATTTCAGTTTCTCATCAATGCGCGCGCGTAAGCGGGACAAGGCGCGTTCGCGCTGGGCGGGGCTTAACTGTTCGCCGATTTTCGCCTCGATCTCGCCGATATATTGTTCAATATACAGTTCTTGGTTTTGTGTTACTTCCATCGCATCTTCCCATCTTGACGAAAACGTAGTATACCTAAATCAGCGGGCGATACAAAATCGCAAGGCACACCTAAATCCGCACGTAAGGAATGGCAAGAGCGTAGAAGCGGCATCCTGCCGCTTCCATCGTGACTGCGGCCCGCATGTCTGTCTTGATGCAAAGCGACAGGATGACGCTTCTATGTTCCTTATCCTTATTGGCTTTACGCCAACAACCCGGTTTCTTATGTGCGGATTTGGGGCACGGGTCTTCTGCCAGTAATGCTTCCGGTCCTTTTACCGACGGCCGCCTTTTCGGCGTCTTTGTTTTCCCGGGACCTTGACGAAGCGCGGCCTTACGCAGTTTGAGGACAATAAAAGAGTATGATAGAGTATGAAGTACTCCTGTGTTAAAGGACACAGGGGTACTATTCCGTGACGATTTATAAGGAGATACGCTGTGGTGTCAACCTTGGGTGGCTATGCGGGCAAGGTGTTAAAGATTGACCTTACGAACCGGGAAGTTTCTGAATACCCGTGGTCGGATGAGGACCGTGCCTTGTACCTGGGTGGCAAGATTATGGCGGCCAAGATACTATATGACAATATCCGGGCCGGCACGGACGGACTTTCTCCGGACAATATGCTGGTCGTGTCCACAGGGCCGCTGTCGGGCACGGCCGCGCCGGCTTCCAGCCGCTTCAATATGTCCGCCATCTCGCCGCTTACCGGCTTATGCGCCTCTTCCAATTGCGGCGGTAATTTCGGGCTGCATTTGAAACGCGCCGGTTACGATGCGCTTGTCATGACGGGAAAATCGGAAACGCCGGTATGGATAGAAATCACCGAAGATGCCGTCCGGTTCCATGATGCCGCTTTCCTGATGGGCAAAACCACCTCGGAAACGCAGGAGGCGCTGGAAGGCAAGGTGGGCAAACTGGTGATTGGCCCCGCAGGAGAGCACCTGGTGCGGTATGCGGGTGTTTTCAGCGAGGAGCGCACCGCGGGCCGCGCGGGCATGGGCGCGGTCATGGGATCAAAAAATGTGAAGGCGATTACCGCGTCGGGCAAGTGCAAGGTGGAGCCTCACGACGCGGAACGGATGAAGAAGGTGTATAAGGCCTGGATTGCCCTGCTCAAGAGCCATCCGCTCACGGGGGAAGCGCTGCCCAAATATGGAAGCGCCTTCCTGTTGCGCAGAATGAACCATCACAACGTGCTCGCCACCCGTAATTTCAAGTACGGCAAATTTGAAGATTTCGACATGATCAGCGGGCAGACCATGGCGGAAAAACACCTGATTAAAAATATCGGGTGCGTCACCTGTCCCATCCACTGCGGCCGCCAGGTGGAAGTGAACGGCAAAAAAGTCAAGGGGCCGGAACTGGAAACGGTCGGGCTGCTCGGCTCGAATCTATTGAACAACAACCTGAAACAGATCCTGGAGTTCAATTACCAGTTGGATGAACTCGGCATGGACACCATGACGGCGGGCGGCACCATCGCCTTCGCCATGGAGCTCCAGGAAAAGGGGTTGTGGGACTGCGGGCTCCATTTTGGCCGGACCGATACCCTGCCGCAGGTGTTTGAAGACATTGCGTACCGGCGTGGCATCGGCGACCTGCTGGCGGAAGGCACCAAGCGCCTGGCGGAAAAATTCGGCGGTAAAGAGTTCGCCATCAATGTGAAGGGGCTGGAACTGGCCGCCTATGAACCGCGCGGGGCGGTCGGCCAGGGGCTCGGATACGCCACCGCCAACCGGGGCGGATGCCACCTCAACGCCGGGTATCTTGTGCTGATGGAGGGGTTGGGGCTGCATATGAACCCCTACACGACCGGCGCGAAGGCGGCCCTGGCAATCCTGAATCAAAATCTTATGGAAGCTATTTCCGCCGCCGGATGCTGCCTGTTTCCCCTGTTTTCCTTTTATCCGGCCTGGTTGGTTTCCCATTATGACCATCCCATCGCCAAGTTGGCCTTTGCCACGCTGCCGTATTCCGGGGGCATTGTGAATCTGCTCAATAAGTTGCCGGGGAAACTGCTGCCGCTGCAGTTGCCCGGATTCCCTTATCCCAAGGCCTTGTCCGCAGTCACGGGCATTAAAACAACCGTGGGTAGAATGAAAGATATCGGAGAACGGGGCTACAACCTGGAGCGCCTGCTGAACATCCGCATGGGTTTGAAGGGGGAGGATGACACCCTTCCCAAACGGTTAACCGACGAACTCCAGATTGAAAATGATCCCCGCACGCGGGTGCCCCTCCAAAAGATGAAACGGACTTATTATAAGATTCGCGGCTGGGACAGCACGGGAGTTCCGTCCGACAGAAAGAAAAAAGTGTTGGGGCTCCAATAAGCCTCGACTGGCCTTTGTGGCATGCTGCGATGGCAAGGCGCGGTGCCTTCATTGCCGGTTTACCGGGGCCTCGGTCGGCGCTGCCCACATCACAGCCCGGAGTCAAGGAAGGAGAATCATGGAACTTAAACAAGAGATCATTGACGCTATTCTTGCTGCCGTGTCGGAACGGGAAGGGCGCCGTGTCCTCTCCTGTCCGCAGGCTTTTCAAATTGCCGAGCGCTTTGGCGTAGCCGTGCGAAGGATAGGGGACTATTGCAATGCCGAAGGCATCAAAATGGTCCACTGCCAATTGGGATGCTTCTGATGGAAAGCGACCGGCCGTTTTCGTGCGCTACAATCGCGCCCGGTGTAAAGGTATGGCTGTCGACAGGCGGCGAAGGCGCCTTTGGACGGGGCCGCTGGCAATTGCTGGATGCCATTCAAAAAAAAGGATCGCTGCAGTCGGCGGCCGAAGAACTGGGCATCAGTTACCGCAAGGCCTGGGGTGACCTGCGCAAGACGGAGCATATCCTCGGCGTGTCACTGCTGGTACGTCACCGGGGCGGCCGTGGGGGAGGCGAGTGTTCCCTGACGGAAGAGGGCCGGCGTTGGTGGAAGGAATACGCCCGCTTCGAGCGAGAAGTGGAATCGTATGTGGCGGTGTCTTTTGCCCGCTGGGTTAAAAGAATGACACGATGAGACGGGCATGTGTTTCATCCCGGGACATGGTATGATATTTGCGCCCAACATGTTGCTGATTGGTGCCGCCGGCCGGGATGCAGGCAAGACCACCTTTGCTTGTGAAATCATCCGGCGTTTTGGAAGTGCCCCGATAAACGCGGCAAAAGTAACTGCCATACAGGCGCGTGACGGCCTGTGTCCACGGGGGGGCGAGGGTTGTGGCGTCTGCACCTCCCTGGAAGGCGACTTTTGCATCACCGAGGAAAGCGATGCGGACGGTAAAAAAGACACCCAACGCCTCCTTGCCGCGGGCGCGCAGCGTGTGCTATGGCTGCGTGTTCTTAAGTCAAAATTAGAAGATGGGGCCAGGGTGTTTTTAGATTCGTTCTGTCCGGATACGCCTCTGGTCTGTGAGTCCAACAGCCTGCGCAACATTGTTGTTCCCGGTCTTTTTCTGATGGTGAAACATTCAGAATCTAGGGAAATGAAAGTGTCCGCTAAGCGTGTTATGTCTCATGCCGATGCCATCATCTATTCGGATGGCAAACAGTTTCAGTTCGATTTTGAGCGGATTTCCCTGACGATGCATGGCTGGCAGATTGACGGGAAAGCACCCGAACGCGCCGCGCGGGAAAGCGGTCCAAAAGGCTTTACCTTCCCGAATAAACAATGAGAAGAAGGTATGTTATTCACGCTTTAGCGTGCTCTTGAGGCCTTATGTATGTCCCGCACGCTAAAGCGCGAACAACATACGATACTTCTTGTTTTTGATGATAGAACATTTTTGATAAGGTATATATGCGATGCTTCCTTTTGATGAAGCCATGAAACTCATCCTGGACAGGGCAAGGCCGCTGGGCAGCGAAACCGTTCCATTGGCGGATGCCTGCGGCAGGATTCTTGCCCGGGATGTCGCCTCCGATGTGGACATGCCGCCCTTTGATAAATCCGCCATGGACGGGTATGCCTGCCGACGGGAAGACCTGCCCGGCCCCTTTCGTGTGATTGAGACCATACAGGCGGG
>JAKJCY010000161.1 GCA_022706235.1 Candidatus Hydrogenedentota bacterium
CCGTATTTTAGTAGGCGTACCTTCCCAGGTGCGCTATAGGGGTAATCTCCATAACTTGTTACACTATGGCGCACCTTGGAAGGTATGCTCACTGGTCCCATGGAGTTATGGTGTATTTCGTGAAGTGTTTTTCGTCACGGGAATTCGAGGGAAAAGCGGCCGTCGGGAACTCGTTATCAGCCCCGTATTTTAGTAGGCGTACCTTCCCAGGTGCGCTATAGGGGGTAATCTCCAGCACTTGCTGCACTATGGCGCACCTCGGAAGGTATGCTCACTGGTCCCGTGGAGTTATGGTGTATGTCGTTGGTTGCCAAATTTTATGTGGCAACGAGCCAGGGTGCGCGGGTGTTGGTTCAATTTTAAAAAGGATATCGTGCCCAGACAGAGCAGTATTGCCGCGACCATGCCAGTCATGGGCCCCGGGGGGAGCTGGGTGAGTACCACAAGTTCAATGTGTTCGGAATCCACGGTGGAAAAATCGTCCATGGCGCGGCAGAAATAGTATCCCGCGTCCTCCGGGGCCAGTTCCGGGAAGAAGAGGCTGGCATCCAGTGCATCGGCGATGGGAGTATAGGTCTCATCGGTGTGGATGCGATACCATTGATAGGTGATGGTGCCCTGCCCTCCGTGGGTGGTTACCCTGAGCGTAAGGGGAAGACCGCTGTTTTTGTATTCAAGGGTACCGCAAAGCAACTGAATAGATAGTGGTTCCGACTCGCCTTCGGCTGCGGCTTCACCTTCGAGTGAGGGTTCACCTTCGGCTGGGGGTTCACCTTCCTCTGGTGATACCAGCGTTACGGTACCTGGAAGGTATAGGACATCTGAAATATCCTGGGCATCCGCCGTGCTGAACGAGCGGGGGATGGGAACATCGCCGAAGGAAACGAGTGTAGCTCCTGTAAGCATGTCAGAGGCGAGGAAGGTCAAACGCGCGATTTCATAGGGGCCTGGCGCGAAAGTTTCCATAAAATCAAGGCCTATGAGAATACCCAGTTTACCATTTGGTGTTTCGTTTTCATTTCGGACGAAGGTGGCGTTGGAAGGAAGACCGGAACCGCGCAGCGCGGACTGGTAGGTCAGGTAGGACAAATCAAAAGCAAAACTAAACCCTGCGGCATTTTCCATGCCCTGAGCTTCGAGGAGAACGGACAGGGTGACCACGTTCCCGGAGATTACCTCCATAGGGACGATTCGCACGACGGTCGTGTTTTTGGCGGCATTGCCGGACTCTTGCCGGAATTGTGTTGATTCGGCATGCACTGGAATGGTTGCCATACCCCAGAGACAGATTAGCAGGAATGCCGTCACAGGCAGGACGTGTAAAGGATTGCAGTCTGTTCTGCCGCATCTGCCGGTGGTGGGCGTTCGGAGGATTTGCATACGCATGCCTTTCTGCTTGATTCTGAAATGTCGTGGATAATAAAGGTATGGGCCATGGGATGGTGCGAATTCTATTTGGCGCCAGGAACACCGAATGGAATATACCTTATGTCACACCAAAATAATATCATCCGGCTTTGTGGCATTCAAGGTCGGGCAAGGAAAGCGGTTTATCAGATCTCCAATGCGGGTGCTGTTCTTTGGTTTGAGCGTGTGTACAGCCATCCAGAATCTGGTGTCCAAATTCCTATTTGGCCCTCACGAACATGGACTACAAGTAGCGAAAATATGTATTGAAATCACCACAGAGACGAGAAATAGAATTTCAAGAGGGGGTGGATTCCCAAATAGGAATTTCAGACTCCCTGTTCTCGTCGGGGTTATTCAATGATTACTCGGAATCCGGCTTGGCACTTTTTTGATGCCATGTTCGTATAGGACCGCAAGAAAGGGACAGACCGCGAAATAGCCAATAGCGAGCAGTAAAGGGCATCCATGCTTCGTTACTGACGGCTATTTCGCCGTCAGTCTCTTTTTGCTCCGTCTTTTTGTTCGTTTTCCAGTGCCACGGGCATTTCCGACGAGGTCAGTATGCCTGAATGTGGGTACCCGTTAAAAGCAAATTTTAACCCGTCAGTGCGGGCAATTCCCCCGTGATGCGTTGGTGTGGTTCGCTTTTAATAAAAGTCTGTGCTGCGCATAGCGCCGTTATCTTCGCACAAGAGGCCCTGGCGCTTCCGGCGATTTGACATTCAGAATACAATATCTTTAAAATGTACAGGCAATGGGGCGGCATAGCCAAGTGGTAAGGCAGAGGCCTGCAAAGCCTTTATACCACGGTTCGAATCCGTGTGCCGCCTCCATTTTTTTGTCCTGCCGAATTCGATAGGTGTATTAAGGAAGCTGCGGGCGTCTATGTTCGAGGGGAATATTGTGGAAGAGGGAATTCCTGCGAATGCCTGTGCCAGATTCAACTGCCGTGATTGAGACAGGTACAAGAAAACCCCCGCGCCGCCGGGCAGGAACGGGGGGGGGCAGGACGGCCTTAGTGGTGCGGGGAGTCAGGCTTGCCTTTTGCTTCCCGAATGCGAGCCTCAATACCGATTGCGGGATGGCAGCCTTTCCGGAATGGAGTTCGCCTGTGGGTCCGGTTGGTCAGATTCGGTCATGTGGGCTTTTTTAAAGGAGGGAGGTAATATCCGTCAATAAAGAGCCCGCATCGGTAGTATCCGTAGACCAATCGTAAGGGTCGCTGGCACTTTGTTCTTTGGATACGATCAAGGTGCCGATGACCTGCAGGATTTGACCGGCCACACTCATAATGTCTCCCAGGATAATTTGGGCGTGCGCAGGTTTCCCTGAGAGGTTTGAAATGTGTTTCATACTGAGAGCCTTTATTGTTATACATGGCTAAACACGTCTAAACTCACCCGTATTGTGCGTAGCAAAGCCAATCACAGGATGCATTATACGCGTACTTCGCGTGCCAGCGCAACAGAATCCACTTGGTTTTTGTGAACCGCACAGCGACTGCGCGTCCTGTGCCACCCTCGGGCGTCAAACTACTCTACCATTAACGACGCTCTCTGTCACACGATACCTATAACTCCGGAACGGTGCGCTGAGGGCCGGTCCATAACATTTCTGCCTACGGGCGCCTGTGGCGGAAGGATGAACAAAATTCTACGGCACGGGAAGAAACCGGTTCATGCCAGGCCTTCATCGGCTTGACCTGCGGCAGTTCATTCATGATTCCATGCCGCTACGATTTAATAACCGCCGCCGAGGGGATTTCCAGGATAGTCCCCGAAAAGCAGGGATTTGATAAAGAAAACAATGTACATCAGGTTCACGCCGATGAAGAATTCCCACATAACCGGTAGTCCTTATTGTTTGGTTTTTGAAACAAAGTACAGGGTGTACATAGCGTTTGTAACCAATCTGACAGGCGTTTGTTTGAGCGCCTGTTTACCAGCATGCAATCTCACGAAATTATACACGATCTGCGGCGAAAAAAGGATACTTGGGCATTTCGTGCATAGACCGTTTCACTTATGCCCGCCGGGAATATAAAGCCAGGATTTCCACCGTCAATATCAAGGGGTCAGCAACAGGTAATCGAGGCCAAACATATTTCCGGGACTGGCTTCAGCACGGCACCCTGCGGATTCCACCTGCAACAGGTTCTCCCCTTGTTTCAGGTGGCACCTGCCCAGACTGCGTTCTTTGGCGACAATGACTTTTTCGTGGTAGAAGTCGATTGGGCTGCCGACCTTCTCGCCATTGATGTAAAGTTGATGCATGCCATAGTCCGGCGCCATGGTGAAGGCCGCCCGCACTTCATAGTCGCCGGGTTCGTCCACAAGAAATGCAAGCACCAGTTTGTCGCCGGTGCCGCCATGCTTCCACCATAATTGAAAGGCCCGGCTCCAGGGCCAGGGTCCGCCCTGTACTTCCGCGGTGCCGTTGCTTACGGAAACGATCCGCATTTTTTCACCTTCCAGGGCGCCTTCCACGCCCGGGGGTTCGGGAATCTCCGGTATGACCAGCAGATTCGGGTCTATGGGCGCAAAGTTGTCCGTTGCGCCGGGCGCCCCGTACCAGTAGGCCATGATGGCCTGGGTGATTTTGGTGTCGGCCCAATGCCATACTTCCAGGTCAAATTTGAGAGAGGTATTGAAGGGAATGTCATCCATGATGTGAAACCGGCTCACGCAACTGTGCCCCATGTTGCCGGGGCCGTCACAGCGAACCTGGTTATGGTAGGCATGGGTAAAGAGCGCCGTATTACACCAGGCATATCCGAAATAATCTTCCGTGCCCGTGCCGAAGAAACCGGGAAATGCTTGCCCGTCCACGTAAATCTTCTCATCGCCTTCTCCCCACCAATCCTTGACAGGGTTCGCAATATGCAGCATGACCCCGCAGAAGCGTCCCCTGCCGTTTGCCGTGAGGTAATTCCAGTCCTGCATCGGCCGTGTCGGGATGTCCTTTTCAGAGCGCCACTTGGCATGGAAATAGAGGGAGTCCTCCGTCCAGGGCCGGTCTTTCACGGCGAGAATGCCTTGCAGTTGTACAGGGATGCCGGAGAGGTTGCGTATATGAGTGACGGCTTCCCGCTTGAAAGGCATGACCCAGGAACTGTACAGGGTCCCGTCTTCCAGAACGCCGCTTGGAAGGGATTTATAGGGATTGACACCGGGTGCCGTACCGAAAAAATCTCCCAGCGGCGCCAGTATCGCGGGACTGTGGCCGTCGAAAGCGATGGAGACAACGCAACCTCGCAAGGCCGCCTCCATGTTTTCCGCCGAAACCTTACAGGTAATCCGGCATAGGGCCGCCGGGCCGGGCAGGGTTATGGACTCATCGGCGCCCGGGGCGAGGGTTACATCATAGGGCGTAAATGCCCCCTGTTGAGGGTTTATATTCTGGCCTGGGTCGGTCAGGACCGTTGAGACGGCCTGAATTTTTTCGAAAGAGGATTGGGCCTCCTCCGCCGTGTAGGTCCTGACCGGGGTGCCTTCCTTATAGGTCCTGTAGTCGATTATGTAATAGATGTTTCCCTCCGTGATGGTGACTTTACAGTGTTCAGCATAAAGGATGGGGAAATAACTGTTCCACCCCCGGCTGCGCTCGCCGCAGAGCGGGGCGATGAAGGGAGCCACCTTACCGCCCAGAAAGTCCTGAAGCGGCATTTCTATGGCTGGAGAGGCCTGCCGGTCAAGATAAAATTTGACGACACCGCCGTCGTTCGGATTGGCGGACCAGAACCGTACTATCGCGCCGGGGCCTTCCGCATCCATCAGCACATATTCCACTTTCCCATCGATTTGTTCTTCCCTGAGGTGTTTACCCCGGTCTCCATTGGCAAACCAGTTTTCCTCTGTGAGAACGCCTGGGTCTGTGGACCGCCTGTCATAACTTGAGAACTGGTGCGTTGTGTAGTTTTCCTCCGTTTTGGTCAGGCGTTCCAGGTCGGTCATTTCATCCAATAACCGGTTGAGGTCAATGGCGGATTCCCCATGGGCCGGCGCCATCGGGAATAACAGAATACCCGCCATAACCAGCAGGCTTACAAGAAAGATTTTGTTGTAAAGCATAGCCAACCCTTTCCTTCTGCGTTTTTTTCGATTATGCTAATGATGCGTCACTCGCAATCATACCGCGTACAGGGTGTGCGGGTTCATCCCGATGCCGTTCTATCCATAATATGAATGATATCATCGAGTTCACCGGCGTTGAGAAAACCAATGGTGAAGGCGTCAATACATTCCAGACTCATGGCGAATTTCAGGCAAGTTTCCCGTTCTGCAGCATGTTTTCCTTCCCCCAGGATCTTCATGCCGATAACACCCTTCCCGTTCGCCCGTGCTTCACCTAGCACGGACTTGATCTCTTCCTGCGTGCCGTCCATGTGCGTTCCATAAGGATTGATACGGCCCAGCAGGATGTCCACCCAGTCGTGCTTGGCCGCCGCCTGAAGTGCGTGGAGGTGATGGCAGGATACGCCCTTGGCTTTGATGATGCCCTTTTGTTGAGCCCCGCTGAGCGCGTCCATACATCCGGCCATCTGTTCCGGCCAATCGCCTGTGGTCAGGCAGTGCAACAAAACCACATCAAAGTAGTCGGTGTTGACCTCCTGACGCATGCGGTCCAGGTCGGCTTGTATCTCTGCTGCCGTCGTGGCGCGGCTTTTGGTCAGGATGAATAAATCTTCCCGTTTCATGCCGGCCTCCGCCATGGCATCGCGGAGGTATTCATGGGAACCGTAGGAATCCGACAAATCATAATACCGTATGCCCCGTTCATAGGCATGGGTTAGTGTTTTAAGAAAGGTTTCACGTCCCTGGCGAATTTGTTCGGAGTTTTTGTTCCAGGCGCGGGTGCCCGTTCCAACTCCCAGGCGGGTGCATGAAAGCCCGGACTTGCCCAAGGCGCACCGCACCGAGGCTGCAGGCAATGGCGCACCGCTAGTGTCGGCGACACCAAAGGGCTGCCGCAACCCCACCGTGGCGGCAATCGTCCCCGCTGTTCTCGTTATAAACTCGCGGCGATTGATACGTCTCATTTTTCAAGAATCCTATCTGGCTGTTTGGGATAGTTGAGGTTGCGGGACCCTTTTTTCATGGTCCGGAACTGTAATAAGGTAAGGATTCGTTTTTGCTTTTTACGGTTAGGCCTGCCGTAACCGGTGTTTTGAATCCTTTGGAGTGCGTAAGCCGTGCTTGCGCTGTTTCTTTCTTGCCGGTTTGAAACAAAACGCGAATTATTAATAGTAAATTCAAAGCCTAAGTGCGTGCACGGAAAGTCGAGATTGCTTCACTTTGTTCGCAATGACGGCTTTATGGATGCTATGTCATTGCGAGCAAACCACCCCGACGCGTCGGCGTTTATTTTTAAAGAAACATGGTCATGATTTTCGAGTATGAGAGGAATACGATTGCGTATCAGCCGACTATTATTCATCGTCATTGCGAGCGAACCACCCCGACGCGTCGGGGTTTATTATGAACAGAAACGCGAACCTACGTGTTCGATCCCGATTCCGAATTCCGATTCCGACCAGAAAATTCGCTATCGCTATCGGTATCGGTATCGAAATCGGGCTTAATCCCAATCGTTTAAGGGCAAACAATTGATTTCCTATCTTACTGAAAGTATGCGAGTAACGAGTTGCGTTTCTTAGGAGTGAAACGAAGCAATCTAAATAGGTTGTGATAATTGCATGGACCGTCAAAGGGACTTTCCGTACACCCTCTAAGTGAAAGCAAAAACAAAAGCGCAGGCATGGCTTACGCACTCCATAATACCGTCTATGCTACGATTCAATTATTTTTATAACACTTACGAGCCGATGGTCTGCTAGAGGTCGAAAGCACGGGGACGGCCCAAAATTTCATGCAATACAATCGCCTGGGCCAATCCAGACCGGGAACGCAACAACGCGGGCACTCCCTGTTTGTAGGTTGAGTGCCGTGCAAGAGTGACCGCTTCAAACTGCGCATGTGTTTGAACTTTGGCCTGCGCCGTCGCAGGCGTCGTTGGCTGAGGCTGTTTTGCATGCGGTTGTTTTCGGACTTGTTGCGCCTGTCGCGGCCGTTGCTGGACGGCAGGCCTCGTTTGCTGACGGGAACCAGGCCAGGGAGCGGTGTTGACGAATGTTTTCTGTGCAGGGACACGGGCAGGCTGGGCAGCCGTTGGAGGTCGTTCAAAGGCCACCTGCCGAGCCGGGACCGGAGAAGGAGCGGGGGTAACGCTCTCTTCGTATGCCCGGCGCATCTGCGGCGGTTCCTTGGGCTTCGCCACGATTATTTCGCCTTCCGTGTCGCCGAACAGCATTCTGCGCAATGGTTCCGGCAGTTCTTCCACAGTAGCGGGTTTCTGGGGTTCGGTTTCTCGATCCTGGGCCGCTTTTCGGTCAGCCCTCCTTTTGCTGAGGATGCTGAACCCCATGACGGCGATAAACAACAAGAAGCCGATGATCTCATCCATGGCAGAATCTCCGCTATAGCTGCTTACGAGGATTGCTTCGGTTCGTTAGGTTCCGGTTCTATCTTTGAAATGGATTCGCGCATATTCGTGTCGGCGTTGATGTTTTTCATCTTATAGTAATCCATGATGCCGAGATTTCCGTTCCGGAACGCCTCGGCTATGGCGCGAGGCACTTCGGCCTCGGCTTTCACCACCTGGGCGCGCATCTCCTGCACCTGTGCGAGCATTTCCGCCTCGCGGGCACGGGCCATGGCCCGGCGTTCCTCGGCGCGGGCCTGGGCTATTTGCTTGTCGGCTTCCGCCTGCTTGATTTGCAGCTCCGCACCGATGTTCTCGCCCACGTCCACATCCGCGATATCGATGGAAAGAATCTCGAAAGCGGTGCCGGCGTCCAACCCGCGCTGCAACACGGTTTTGGAGATGGAATCGGGGTTTTCAAGCACCTTCTTGTGGGACTGTGAAGAACCAATTGTGGTCACGATCCCTTCGCCGACGCGGGCGACAATCGTCTCTTCCGTGGCGCCGCCCACCAGGCGCCGGATATTGGTGCGTACGGTAACGCGGGCTTTGGCTTTCAGCTGAATGCCGTCCATGGCCACGGCGGCGACGGTAGCGGCGCCTTTGGTCGGATCAGGACAGTCGATTACCTTGGGACGTACCGAAGTCTGCACCGCGTCCAGCACATCGCGTCCGGCCAAATCGATAGCGGTCGCTTGTTGAAAACTTAACTCGATATTCGCCTTGTTTGCCGCGATAAGCGCCTGCACGACCCTGACCACGTTGCCACCGGCCAGGTAATGCGTCTCCAACTCGTTGGTGCTGATGTTCAATCCCGCCTTGACGGCCATGATGCGCGAATCCACGATGATGGCAGGATTCACTTTGCGCAGACTCATGCCCACCAGCTGTAGCCAGCCCACGCTGGCCTGGGACAGCCAGGCGCGTAGCCAGAGGCGAAAGTAGGAGATGATGACCACACCGACAATCAGGCCGAACAAGACCAGGCCCAGCAATACAACACCCATAATAATGCTACCCATACGATGCTTCCTTTCCGGTTGTTTCGCGCTACACGGTTTCCACAGGTTCCACCACAACACGGCTGCCGTGCACTTCCACAATGCGGACCCGTGTGCCTTCTTCTATAAAAATGCCGTTGCTGACGGCGTCAATACGCTTATCTCCTGTGTTAATGGTACCTGAAGGGCGTAATGCGGTCAAAACGACCGCTTCCCGATGCAGGAGGCCGAGGTCGGAGGCGGCGCTGACATAGCCTGATTCGGCAGTCTGGGCATGCCCGAGCCGGAGATAACTTCCCGCCCGTGTGCGTGTGAGTAAAAGAAAACCCAGCACCGCGCAAATACAAACACCGACCAGTTCGCCTATGACAATAAAGACCCCGTATCCGGGATAACTATACACGCCAAGTACCGTGCTGATAATGACCAGCAAGACACCCAATCCGCCCAATATGGCGCCCGGAAGGAAAAATTCGCTGATGATCAGCACCATTCCGGCCACGAGAAAAAGTATCATCCACCCGATCATATGGCCGCCTCTCCCTGAAAACATTCCAGGAATGTAATCAGTTGGGATATTTCCACCCGGATCCCCAGGAGCACCTTGCTTTTGTCGCTTGGATCCTTGGGGTCGTCCGCTTCGATTTCATCAAATGTGTCAAGGAGACCTGTGCTTCCTGGATACAGGTGGCGTGTTTGTCCCAGCAGCTTATTATAGCGCCGGGCAAAGGGAACGCAGGTATAGTACCCTGAACCCTGGGATGAAACGATTTCCATGTCCTTCAACAGTTGACGAAGCATTTGCACTAGCGTTTCGCGCGCATCCATTTGTTTTATGCTTTCTCTTCAATTTCCTGAACCACGTAACGATTGCCTTCCACTTCAATAATCTGGATAGGGCGGCCGACGTCTATGAACTCGCCCCGGGTCACAACATCATACGATACGTTTCCAAAACGACCCCGTCCGGACGGGCGCAGCATGGTGGCGGCGTTCCCTTGAAGGCCGAGGGCGGCGCGATGGTCCGCATCGTTCTGAACGGTGTATCCGGCTTCCGCGGATTCTGTGTGGGCGAGTATCAAACCCCGGGCCAGGCGGGTTTGCGGGAATACTTTCCATGTAACCATTATCAACAGGATGAATAGCAGCGAAGCGAGCATTACTGTTATACCGGCATCGCGAAGCCGCATAAAATCCCAGGTGTATTCCGGGATGGGAACCCGGGTCAGGGAAAGATAAATACCCGCGGCAAGGCATAGCATGCCGGACACGCCGGCCACGCCGAACCCCGGAATAAGGAAGATTTCGGCCACCAATAGAAGCAGGCCCACAATCACCAGCAGCAGGTCCAGCCATTCCGCCAGGCCGATGACCAGCCGGGAGCCAAAGTAAATCGACAGGCATACGCCCCCCAGGATACCCGGAAGGCCGAATCCG
>JAKJCY010000162.1 GCA_022706235.1 Candidatus Hydrogenedentota bacterium
AAAACAGGTAATGTCGCAAGAACTTGCGGAATCGCTGTGCGCAAGGCGATAGCGTTGCAGCCGGACTGGGTGAGGCCTTACAATAGCCTTGGCGTGGTGTTGCGGATGTTAACACGTTTTGAAGAGGCGGAAGCGGTCGCGTTACAGGCGCTTGCGTTGGCGCCCGATGATGTGGCGGCACATAACAATTACGCAAACCTGCTCGTTGTGCTGAAGCGCTTTGAAGAGGCGGAAGCCCATTACACGATAGCCATGGAACGGGAACCTGAAAATGCTAAACCTCCCTATAACCTGGCATGTTTGTACAGCATTATCGGCTTATATGAGGATGCCTGCGATTTCTTGGAACTCGCCATCAGCCTCAGTGCCTCCTCGATAACCGATGCGGCTATAGACCCCTACTTTGACCCGATGCGTGCCTATCCGAGGTTTCAACGGTTGCTCTATGGTGTCGAAATCGTTCCTGAAGGGGAAATAGTGCAGGACCCCGATGCGGTTACCGCCACCGAAGTTCCTTCCGAAGGCGAAGCTCCCGCAGGTTCGCTGAAATGACGGCGGAAGTATTAAACGGCTGACGCGAGGCGACGTGTTTTATTGATGACCGGAGAACGATAGTAGTTGTGTAGATGTGAAAGTATATCCCATGATTGAACAGATGGAACTTTTTCCGGAAGAACAAATACCAGTAGAAGGCCCATCTGAAACCCGGCCTTCGAACCGGGCATTTGGTCCAACCGCCCGGGAAATGGCCCCCCCCAAAGTTTCCAATCGGCGTCAGGAAGAACCTGCGAAGGTTGAAGAACGTGATATAAAAAAACTTGTCGAGGCGTTGCGTCTTGAACTTGAGGGCGCGGCTAAATGCCGGGTATCTTTAGTCATTACAAACAATACCTCCAACATGATGTCCATCCGCTTGGAACAGGGGGCGAACAGGGCATGTGTCCGGCTCCACCATATGTTCGTGGACGCCCCGGACGAAGTGCGAACCGCCCTCGCCTATCTCGTCAAACACCCGAAATCACGTAAATATGCCGCATGCATTCGGAATTTTATTGCATCGCGCAAGCATCAAATCCGCTCGTCGCATCGGGCTCCCGCCAAGTTGCAACCCAGGGGCGTCGTTTATGATTTACGCGATATTTATGATGAACTGAATGCCGTGTATTTTCACGGAAAAGTTAACGCCGCGATCACCTGGGGTCGTGACATCGCCTCATCCGGGCGTTCCATACGATTCGGCAGCTACTATGAGGCCACCAACCTGATCCGCATACACAAACGGCTCGATCAGACCTTTGTGCCCTTATTTGTAATACGGTATATTGTTTTTCACGAAATGTTACATGCCTCCCTCGGGGTAGGTAAGGATGAGACGGGGCGGCGGCAAATTCATTCCGGGAAGTTCAAGAAACTGGAAAGGGACTATCCGGAATATACGCCTGCCGTGGATTGGATTGAAAATCAGGATAACCTGAACCGGTTACTGAGGGTGCGTAAAACACGGCATCCATAGCCGAAACAGCCGCCGGGGGAGCGGGTACGGTACAAACGCGATAAAGGACTGTCACGGTACGGCTTCTGATATCTTTGGCGTGAATACGGTGTCCTGATATACGGCCGTTTTTCCGCGCAGAGCGCCGTAAGAGGTGTCCAGGCTGCCTTGCGTGGGGACTGGCGCTGCGGTGAGGGTCGTCGTGGTATCCCTCGCGCTTATGGGAGTTTTCATGGCCACCTGTGTGTCTGTATTCATCTTTGTGTCCGGTTGGGCGTTGACCCCGGTTTTTGTGCGTTACATGAGCGGGGCGTATGACCCGTACACGCAGGCCTTTGTTCGCTATGCCAGCGCGGCCGTGGTCCTCGTGGTTTACTCGGCGTTTGTCCGGCGGGACGAACTTCTGCGCGCCTTGCGCATGTGGCGTGTCCTGTTGCCTATGAGTCTCTTAATCACCGTGATGCAATTGGCATGGACAATCGCCATTTATCATACTACGGCGACCATGGCGCAACTCGTGACGACCCTGCAGGCGCCGCTGGTTATCCTGTTGAGCTTTCTTTTGTTTCATGACGAACGCAACGTGATACGAAGCCCCTTGTACCTCTCGGGCACTTTGTTTTGCGTGGTTGGAGTGGCCGGTGTTTTCATGCGTGATATTGGGGGGACCATCCGGATCTACATTGATCTCGCACTGCTTCTCCTTCTCTTTGTGAGTGTGTCATGGTCGGTTTATGCGGTATGGGGAAGGCATACTGCCAGGGGACTTCCTCCCATTCCCATGTTCACGGTTCTCAGTATTTATGTAAGTATTGCCTTTATCATTCCCATGATCGTATTCGGTAATCCGGGAACATTATGGTCCGCCGGTGCGCGCATGAATGGGATCGCCTTCGTCTCCGGCGTCATCTGTATCGCGGCGGCGCATTGCGCGTTTCACTATGCACAAGTACGGTTGGGTAGTTCCTTTTGCACGAGCATTCAACTACTGAGTCCTTTTATCACCCATTTGATTGCCCTGACGCTTTGGCCCGATGAACGGCTGCTCTGGATTCAATGGGCGGGGGGGCTGTTGCTGATTACGGGCAGTTTCATGGTTATCCGGGCCAAATGGCTGCACCGGAACGCCGTGGTAAGTTGATGAAAGTGGCTCGACTGAAAAGAACGCTATGGAGCGGATTTGACCTGTAAAAGAGTGCAGAGCCATAGGATAGTCTTATATTTTCGCCGGACCTGTGACGCTGAGATAAATAATTATGGCATCAGCGCCTCTCCAAAATGTTGGTAGATGGCTTCGGCGGCAAGTGTTGATGCTTTGGCGTTACCGTGGGCGTCTTCGGGACTGACCCATAAGGATTCAGGCCTATGTGGTGTGAAAACGGGGAGCAGGTCGAGAAAGGGCAGACCGGCTTCTTTCGCGAATCCGGCGATGTATTCTGTAGCGGCGTTTAACGGATAGTCTTCCAGTTGATGCAGTTCGGGATAACTTACAGTGTACACGGCGATATGCCTTTCACGGCAGATGCGTACCAGTTCGCGCAGGGCTTCACGATTTTTCCCAAGTGCTGGCGCGTTGGGGTGATACAGGGAGGAATAATAGTCAAGCCAGTTGAAGCGGGTGTTCCAGTGTGGGTGCAGACGTAAATAGGCATCAAACAACACGGCGTACAAAAAGGAGCGTTGTTTGAACGCATACTTCCAAGCGTTTTCCCCGGGTACAGGTTCGGTGTCGTTTACAAAAAAGATGAGAATAACTGCGTCGGGTTTTAAAGGCAAACCCTTTTCTTTAAAAAGTTCGACCTCCATGGTGGTGTTGTAATTACCAACGCCGAGGTTGATTACCTCGCAACGTTTACCGTGTGCATTAAGTTTTGTCTCCAGCAGATAAGGAATTGTCTGTTCCATAGGGACACCCCAACCGAATACCAGGGAATCTCCAAGTACGAGGATTCGCTTTGTGTCGGCGGGTTTTTCCAGTGTAATCTCCGGGTTACGGAATCCCATGCTGTTCGTCCGGATAGGAATGCCGTAGAATATGCCTTCGCGGTCGGGATAATGGACAAACGGCAGTCGGGGATTGCTGCAGGGTTTTTTCAGCGTGGCAATATAGCGCCACATCTCGAGATTGTAATTGGCAAACCGGGGATAGAGCAGGCGTATGCCGCCTTCCAGTATCAGGCAACAAATGAATACAATCGTCAGGATAAGAAGCGTATTTACAAGAATGGTTTTCTTCACAGTATCAAGCCCGGTATTATTTGTTGGTTGCGGGGGAGGCCGCGAGGTTATTCATTGAAGTTCGGACATGGGCCTCTACCCAGGGCGCAATCGTCTGTGCAAAGAGACGGTGTCCTTCGGACGCCATATGTAGATCGTATTCAAAAAACAAATCCGGTTTATCTATATGGTCTCGGAAGGCTTTCGTGGTGCTGAAAAAAGGAAGGTCCTGTGCTGACGATTCTATGACGTCATCCATGGCCGTGCTGGTTAGCATATCTGGGGGCGTATCAAACCCGATTCGACGGGTTCTTTCCCAGGCAGGACGGTTTACATAGGATCCGAACGGCACCGAGATAACCAAAGTTTGGGCGTCCACCTCGCGTGCAGAACGGGCAATGGTTGCCAGGTATTTCTTGAGCCACTTTTTGCCGCGGTGTAGGTCCGCGCGATCCGGGTCCACGGCGTTTGCATATAAATCAGGCGTCTGCAGAGCCAGTAAAACCCCGCCCACGTTATACAGGCCGGAAAAGAAAACCTCCCGGATGGTTTCCTCCAGCGCGTTGAACCGGTCTTTTTGAGCCGGAGGCAGTTTTTTATAACACTCACGGGCGAACTGTTGATTTGATTCCTGCATTTGTTTCAGCTGTTCTTCTGTCTCCGGAATGTAGGGCGCCGGGGGCGCAGGCGGAACCGGATTGGTTAATTGATGTGCCAGTGCCGTCAAGTTCGGTAGATAGCGGTGAAACATACGATACAGGTATTCGCTAACTGTCGGCGGTCCGGTCCAAAACAGGTCACACCCCTGTCCCACGGCAACGATAACCAAATCCGGTTTCAGTAGCGGGATGGTTTCCGCTGCCAGGGCGGCATATTGCGGCGGTGCGCCGCCATTGCGCCCGAGGTTAATCATTTCGACCGAAAGCCCGGCATGCTGCAAAGCGTCCCCGAGCCGGAATACGAAACTGTCTTCTTCATTCACGCCCCACCCATACGTGTACGAAGAACCGTATACGGCAATGCGAAACGCTTTTTTTTCTTCCAAGTCAATTTCGGGACCGCGCAATCCGAGCGCATTGATATGTGCGATAAAGTCAAATTCCTTGGCAACGGAACGAATCACGCTGCCGGGCGACGCCAAGGTGGATAATTCGGGATAATACGGAGGCACGGACCTGAACAGCGGGATTGCCTTATCACACCCCCACAACGCTGTCAGGAAGAAACCTGTAGTTATAACGGAAATCAACGCTATTTTTGCCCAGATACATGCCCGTTGCATTATTTGTTTTCCATTGCCCTGAATGCAGATTATGTCATTATAAACCGCGGCATGTCATCAGTCCTGCCGGTTTGCAAACCGCCCGAACCTGTGACGACTGTTTAACCTGCATGCCTGAATAGCGACGCTTGGGGTCGTTTACCGGGCCTTCCCAATGGTCGAATATCCAGCCAACCGCCGGATTAACCCCGAAATATATCCGGGCATCGTGTCCATAGGCGCCGTCCAGATTTTCGGGGAAGATGGTGCCGCTTTCTTCGGGTTCCACCGCGAATGTGACTTCATGAAGGGGCCTTCCTAAATCCTTGACCCAGTTCACGTACTCATCCGTAATATCCTTCACACCCTGATAATCCTTATAAACCAGACGTGCCCGATACTGATAAGGTTGATTGATTTGGGGGTTACAAACCACATATTGCCAATCCCAAACGGGCATGTTCGATTTTCCGGAATCAAAAAAAATAAAGCGAATCGGTTCTGCCTGATCAAACATCATCAAATATACCATAGTGTCATCCGGCGTCGTTAGGTCGCCGTCGCCATCCATGAGTCCGTAGAAAAAAGGCAGCAGGAAAAAACATCGGGTATACAATTCAATATTGTAAGGCGCCTTGATTTTTTCATAATCAAGGGTCGTACTCCCCAGAAAGGGAATGGCGGAGCTTTCATTTACGCCCCCGGCCATTTTGCGTTCTCCGAAACGGACCCATCCGATATCCCCTTTATAGTACCCGTAGGGAAACTGGTAGGTATCGCGGACGCCAAAAAAATAAATATGATGGTTGCGCGCGTTGTTCATATAATTGGCCCACATGTAAATCAGATAGTCCCGCTCCAAGGGGTCTTTTAAGACGGTATTGAAGGTCATATCGAGATAGGGACCAGAGCCAAAGGTACAGGTCATTTTGGACGCGATGCCCCAGGACGATGTTTTAGATGGCCAGAAGATGGAGACGGAATCTTCCGTGAGTTGCCTCAAGATAGCAGGTTCTTTGCGTGGAGCGAAACTATTGCGAAATTCATCCTCAAGTCTGCCGGAAATAATATGCTCAAAATTAAAACCGACACTGCGAAAAAGATTTCTTTCAGGATAGGTTCGGTGGTATAGTTCCCGGAAACCACTCTGTTCTCCACCGCTTATAAAATTCATATCGGGTTCCGTAGGGAAACACGCGCCCGTCAGAAATTTATTTTCCCCTTGAAAGACTACAGAAGATAGCGAGGCGGTATTGCCGTTATCCTCAGCCCATGAAAGGTTATGCTCCGTCATTGGGGTCTGCACATAAGCACTTGTTAGGGGGCTGATTTTAATTGTTTCCAAGGATATAATAAAAATAGGCAACCATATACCCGCGAGCAATACAGATGCGATAACGAACAGAAGCACGGCCCCCTTCCGGTGCATCCAAAGATATTTAACCATTTTGGCTTATACTCACAAGAATCCGCTTGTTGCCGTGGTACAAGATGGTTTTTGTTTTCATATGCGCCTTTATCATGTCAGAATCACCATTTTCCACGCACAACCTGATAAACAGTCTGGAATCACCTATAATACAAGTGTAAATAAAAAGGAAACAAAAATTTATATAACCAGCAGTCACAAGTCAAGAGGTTTGCATACAGCATAAAGAAACCACGCTGTCTCATGCAAAATAGGCGGATACCCGTGCCTCCTGTCGTTTGTGTGGTTGTGCCATGGAAGCAATTTCAGGAGAAAAGGATAATGCCCTTTTTTGCTCGATTGTTGGTTGTTCCCCTCGAACGGGTAGTGCTACACTTTACGGTGCCCACCGCAGGACAGCATTGGCGGGATATCATGGCATGTCGGTCGTGCGGCATCCGTGGTGCATCTCTATAAAGACGATTTTGGACAGGTTACTTCATGAGACAAAAAGAGAGTGTATCCAAGCCGCCTAAGCAATTTTCCTTAGGCAAGACTGTCATCTACTCCCTCCTTCCGGCACTGGTTTTATTTGGGGCGATCGAAGGATGCGCGCGGCTCCTTGAAATCTGGAGACCTCCTTTGGCAATGGATTACGGATGGGGATTCAATGAGGGCAGCCGTGTATTCGAGCCGGGGGGTATGTTGCGCAACAAGATGGTCACGCGGCCGGAGAAGGTCATCTCCTTTCCGAAGCAGTCTTTTGATATGCCCAAGCCTGCGGATGTGTACCGAATGATTATCATCGGCGGCTCCAATGTCAACTATATGCAGCACAACCTGTATAAGATGGCGAGCCGCCTTTCCCATACTTCCGGAGAACAGCGCCGGTTTGAGATTATCAATTGCGGCGGTTGCGCGTACGGTTCGACCCGGTTGCGGAACCTGGTACCGGAACTGCTGGCCTATGACCCGGATGTGATGCTTATTTACTCCGGGCACAACGAGTTTGAGGAACAGATCCACAAGGCGCTGGTGGATGTGCAAGCCATTCCTGCGCAAAAGGCGGCCTATTCCCTGGCCATGCTGCGCCTGTTGCGGGATGGCCTGGCAAGCCTGCAGTTGACCTGTCTCGACGTCCAGCAACTGCGCGAAACGGTACCCCCCGAAATCGATGCCAGTACCGGTATGTACGCCTTCTCCATGGAGGAAATAGAGGCGCACATGAACCTGTATCGGGAGAACCTGGTTGCCATCCTTTCCCTGTGCCGGGAACGCAAGGTTCCCGTTATCATCAGCACGGTTGCCTCTAATTTCTGGAAGCCCCAGTTGCATCACAGCCTTTCAGGAACGGCACAGAAAATACAGACCCTTTATGACGAGGGAAAATATGAGGAAGGGATGACCCTCGCCCGGGAGACGCTGGCGCGGTCTCCCAGGCACCAGGCTTCGGATACGGAAAACGGCATCATACGAGAGGTGGCGCAACAGTTTTCCCTGCCTCTGATTGAAGGAGAAAAGTTAATTATGGAAGCCGAACCCCATGGCGTACCCGGCGAAACCCTGTTGGGCGACCATTGCCATCTGACGGACACGGGCAGGGAAATTGTATTGCGTGCTTTCGAAAAGGAAATTCGCCGTGTCGCTGCGACGGGCGGGTAAGATCATGCCCTCTCCTTTTCCTGTTAAAGAACCGCGCACCGTCCGGACGGTTTTACCTGTGTTTTCCCCGTACGGTGTTGTTTTTCCTATGCGTGGGATTTCTCTATGAAAAAGCGTCTTCTGAAAGGATTAAGCACCGCCGCCGTTGTCTTCTTGTGGGGGCTGGTTTTCGTTTTGTGTCTCGAGGGTGCTGCGCTTCTCTATCAACTCCGCATGGAACGCACGAATCCTTTTATTGCAGCCTATCGTGCCGGACAGCCGCTTCCCCCGGGTTCCTCCATGTCGGTAGCGCCCGTCCGGGTTTCACTACCGCTTCAGGTGGGTGGTTGGGATGCGCATCCGGTTCCATTTCACATGGATGACGATACGGAAAAAGTGCTTTCCTGGGGGCCGTATGCACCGGTTCTGGACAACGCGGCCCGAAATGCCCGCTGTGCCGATTTTTTTCAACTTTCTACCACTGCCCGGGAAGTCTATGCCCGGCTGGGAAAGGAGATGGTTCTGATTTTCGATGCCAATCGGCGTTTGGTCAAGGCCTATGGTTCGGATAAGTTCTTCTTTGAAGGAGTTCAGTGGCTTCTGTTTCGGGCCGCGACCTGCGGGACGGGTGTCGTTCCCGCGGTGTACAAAGCGGTGGACGCCGCTTTGGAATCGGGAGCCGTCCAGGAGTTCTCCTTGTACTGGCCGAATCCCCGTGAGCCTCTCGCCGTTCTTTCCGCCGTGTGTATACCCGTCAATCGTCAAAAGGCGGAAGGGGAAGTGGCTGGTGTGTTTGTTAACCTGAATCCGGACGAAATTGTGTCTGGTCCGGCAGGACAATTACCGGAAGATTCACGTTGGGTGGTTCCTCACTTCAGGTTCAAACCCAACTACACCGGGGAGGCGCATCCGGGGTTCTCCACAAATAGCCTGGGGTTCCGGGATGTCGAGCGCGCAGTGCCCAAGCCGGCAGGCGTATTTCGTATCCTGTGCGTAGGCGCTTCAACGACCCAGGAAGGGGACGCCAACGAAACTACCTACCCGGCCTTGCTCGAAAAGCGGTTGGGCGCGGCATTCCCCGGGCGAGTGATAGAAGTGGTGGATGCGGGTATTCCCGGGATTGCCACCCCCCTCCATTTGCTTCGGCTCGCGGACTACAGCGCGCTGGAACCCGACCTGGTGATTATTCACGCGGGCGTAAATGACACGCTCCTTATGTATGATGCGTGGAGGGTGAATCTTCTTCCTTCCCGGTTGCGGAGTGCGCGGTGGTTTTTCCCCTCACTGACAGCCCCGTCTCTGGAGTCGTTCAGGGCGTTTCATCGCGAATATATGGTACGCAACCTGGAATTAATGTCGGTTCTGTTTCAGCGGCAGGGCGCCGCCGTCGCCTTCGCCTCCATCGCCTGGCCAGACCCGCGGACCATTGCGGCGGCGGAACGGCAGTACTATAATTATCAAAGCCAGTATACGTGGCAGTTTCCCGCCTTCGAGTTGGCCACCTATGGGGATTATATGGATGCAAGTAACAGGTTGCTGCAAGAAACGGCGGCGGCTGTGAATGGAATCTATATCCCCGTGGCGGAAAACCTGCAGGGGGGAACTTCTCTGTTTACCGATTTCTGTCACATGACACAGGAAGGAATAACAGCGAAGGCGGGGATCCTGTTTGAGGGCGTGTACCCGTTACTGGAAAAGAAATTCGCAGCGGAAACGGTGGTCGAAACGGGCAGCGGCGGATGATACCGGACTGCAACGCTTTCCTGAACGGTACATCGCAAGGCGACCAGGTTTAATCGGGAAACGATTCACGGAATCGGGACGGACGTCGAGGGATTAACCCAGTCCCTCTACCAGGGTCATGCCCAGCGCTGCCGTCTCCACGGTAGATGTCTGCTGCTTGAAGGCCACGGTAAACCGCTGCGGCTGTTCCGAGAGGTTCCAAAGGGCCACGGTTTTCGCCGAGGGATACCAGGCGCATACCACGGGCAGATCCTCCACCACATAGGGCGTTTCCCGCAATTGAGGCAACATTTCGTGCTTGAGGGCGAACAAGGCTTCCAGGGATTCCGGCAGGGGACGCGCGCCTTCCACCGTCAGGTTCGCGTTATCGCGGTGGAGCAAGGCGCCGCCCTGCGGCTGGAGCGCCCCCTCCGATAGTGCCCGGGCGTCTGCGTCGGCCAGAAAGGTATAACCCTCCGGAACGAGTTCCTCGGTTACCTCAAAGGGTACGCCCGTTGCCAGGAACA
>JAKJCY010000163.1 GCA_022706235.1 Candidatus Hydrogenedentota bacterium
TCCGTATCTTTAATCCGCACATGCCGAACGGCGGAAGCGGACTGCCCGCTCTGCGCATCGGCAAAGGTATAGATAACATCAAAGTTCGCCGTCGGCGGCGCCGTCGGGATGCCGGAAACCTGGACCGCTTCCACGGGGTAGGTATTTCCGGTACACGCGTCAAAGACGGAGGTTGCGCCCGGATCGACATAAGGCTCGGCGCATTCCCACTCCGTAACATACTGGCCCGATTCCACGGCAACCCCGTTCAGCGTAATCACCAGGCCGGAGGTGATCACGGTGCAAACCACCGGTTGCGCCGCGTTTCCGGCGCCATCAGACACGGTATAGGTGTATGTGTAGGCGGTATCGCCGGGCTTCAGGCCGGGCTGGTTCGCATTGAGAACAGGCCCTTCAACCTGAATATCGGCGGACAGGTCGCCGTCACACGCATCCATGGCGGTAGCGCCCGGTCCGGGGTACAGATGGATATCGGAGCCGCAGGGCAGGCGTACCGGTTCATTCGCGCTCGCCCCGGTAAGGGTGATCACGGGAGGCTTCGTGTCTTTCACCACCACCGTGCGTGTCACAGGCGGCGCCGCGATCCCAAGCGAATCGCTTACCGTATAGGTCAGCACGTAGGTGCCGATGGCCGACGTATTCATTCCGGACACCTGGATACTGTTCGTCAGGTCATCCTGGCAGGCGTCCACGGCGGTCGCTCCCGGATCCGTAAACGTCGTGCCGCATTCATATTCAAGGGGCGTCTGGCCCAACAGGGTGATCCGGGGCTGGCTCTCGCCCTGCACGCGCACCAGGCGTGCCCAGGGAACGGTGGGTTTCCCGTCCGGTCCCAGGATGCGCACACTGCCGTCACCGGCCACCACGTCCGGCCGTTCATTGGCGTTCAGCGGCGGGAAGACGTAGCCCGTATCCGGATTTGCCAGCACATAGACCAGCAGGTAGTTACCCATATAAAGATGTAACTCTTCATAACTGCGCCATAGAGGCTTATTGTCCGCGCCCATCCTGGCATGGCCGTTTTCATCCAGGGCCAGCGCGCCGGCATACCAGAACCAGGTGCCCGGCGCCGCGGTGGCGCCCGGGACATAAGGCAGCACGGTTACCGGATCATTCGGGCACGGGGATGCCACCGCGAAATCGGCAGGCTCGGCATAGGGTGCCTCCAGGCATTTCACCAGCGCGAACCCGTCCTCGGACATCTGGTCGTCGGCGAAACTGCCGAGCTTGAAAGCGGGCATGGAACCGACCACCACCGTCCGGTAGGCGGGGGTTGCCGCGTTGCCGGAAGCGTCTATGACGTTATACCGTATCGTATAGGTTCCCAGATAGGCTTCCCGTTCGGCTTGGCTGAGATTGGGATTGCTCAGTATGTCCAGGGCGGTGCTCAACTCTTTCACGCCGGAGACCCGGACCTCGTTGGTCAGCCGGGCGTTGTCGTCGCAGGCGTCCTCCACCACGAACCCTTTGTTCGGCAGCACGGCGAACCACCGGCTCCACCAGGTCGGGTCCGTCTGGTTCGCGCACCACGGGAGATACACTACCGCGGGAGACGCCGCCTGCCGCCCCAGTTCATCGAGCAGCACAATCACCGGCGCCTGGCGATCCACCACCTCCACCACCACTTCCTTATACGGGAGTTCCCACAGGCCGTAGCTGCCCCGGTGATCATAGCGAAGTTTGTATTGACCGGGCACTTGCGGGTTGACCTTGCCGGTAACAATCAGGGTGGACGTAAGATCGCCTTCGCACAGGTCCATGACCATCACGCCCGCGAGCGGGTCGTAGGGCGTATTGGAACACGGAATCTCACGATACGGTTGCAGGCCGGCAATCGTGACGAAAAATTCAACCTCAATCGCCCGGGAGGCCATAGTCTCCAGTCCCGAGTCGTCGCGGGTGTAATAATAGGTGCGATAATGCCCCTGAACATTCGGATCGCTGGGGTTGTCATCGAAGAGCCTGGGCAGCGGATTGGCGGGATTATCGGGGAAGTTGAAAGCGCTCATGTCGCCGATGAAACGGAATTCTTCCTGTTCCGTGACGGTGTTCCAATAGGTCATCACGAACAGGATATCTTCCGCGGCAATCTCGCCCGAACACAGGTCATAGGCCAGCGCGCCCGGATCCTCATAGTGGGGCCGATCACAATTTACGGTCAACGGCGTCGTCCGGGGATTCCATTCCTCCAGCACGGGCCAGGCTTCGGGGAGCCCTTCCGTGCTGCCGTAAACCTGCACGTACCGCGCCACGGCGGCGGACAGCCACGAGGGGGTGCCGCCCGGCGTAATGACCGATAACCCGGCGCCCTTCAGGGATAGCACCGGCGGACTGTTGTCTTCGATTTGAACCAGGCGCACCCGGTGATACTCGGTGCCGCGCAAGCGGACCGAGTAGACCACCTCGAACTGCTGGCCCGCCTCGCTGGAATCCACCAGCTCCGCGCCGGTAACCGTCACCTCCGGCGCGCCACCAAGGCAGTCATCCCAGGCGAACGCACCGGGATCATCATAGGGCGCCTTGCAATCCCACCAGGTTACCAGGTAATCGCCCGGGGCATACGGATGGCCCGAGGGCAGCGGTTTCACATCATCCACATCGTTCAGGGTGAGTCCGTAGGTGCCGGTGGCGATGATGGTACGCGTAACCGCTTCCGACTCGAAACCGGGCAGCCAGTACCGGACCAGGGCGCCATTTTCCGTCGTTTCCGTGGCGGTTTGTATAAGCGTGGTCACGGTAACAAGTTTACCATCTATATACCGCTGGGCTTTTACCCCGGGATCAGTAAAGTTATTGACACAATCCACACGTACCGTGGCATCGCCCTGAAGAATTATTTTCACGCCCATCACGCGCACCGTGCGCGCATCCGTGGCCGTATTCCCCGAGGCGTCCGTTACACTATAATTCACCTTATAGACGCCGGGCGTGTTCATGTCAATCGTATTGTCCACAACCACGGCCGCCGTCAGATTTCCGGTGCATTGGTCCACGGCCTGGTAGCCATGTTCCACGAACCCGGGACCGCCCACATACAGTTCAATCTCGCGCTGTCCTTCCAGCGTCAACACCGGCGCTTTTGTATCCGTCACGTTCACCGTGCGCGAGACCTGCGTCCCGTTACCTTGGGAGTCGGCAACCGCATAGGTTACGGGATATTGACCGACCACCGAGGTATTCACCGACTGGTAGATGGCGATGCCTGCGGAAAGATTACCGGCGCATGCATCCAGAGCCGTGGCGCCGGCTTCCGTATAGGCGGAAGCGCATTCCACCGTAACCGAAGCGGCGCCATTCAGGGTAAGCACCGGCGGCGTAGTATCTGTAACGACCAGTTGCACCGTACGTACCGGGAAAGGCACGGACCCGTATGGGGAAGGATAAGACACATTATAGGAAAGCACATACACACCGGGGCTGTTGGTGCTTATCTGGCTCGCGGGGATCTTAACCGGTGACCCGCCGACATATTGAAAGACCTCCAGGGTAATATCGCGGTTCAGAACCATACCTGAGCAGGTATCCCTTGTTCCCGTAATCTCCGGAAGCGTAAAGGGAATCCCGGCGCCGCACTCCATGGTAATGACCGTGCGGTCGCTTTCTTCCCGAATCGTCGTTCCAACCGTGCTGATGTTAAGATCAAGTTTCAGATCTTCAATCAGCAATACCGGGCGACGCGCATTAACCAGGGCATGGCCGGGACTGTCCAGAACATAATTGATCTCATAGGGGCCCAGTTTATACTGATAGGGCTGCGCGGACTCGCTGAGGGACTGGCACTCCAGCATAATATCCCTCAATGCCTGCACCCCTTTCGGATCCACCCGTGACGTCAAGACAACATTGTCCTCGCAGATATGGGTCGCGCTGTATCCGAAGGGGAAGGGTGCCGCTGGATCAAATTCGGAACGGGCTGGCCACCAGTTGTCAGCCCAGGCCTGCACTTGCTCCTCCGGCGTCGCGCCCGGCTGATTCCGGAAATCACACCAGCGTACGACAACCAGGCTGTCCGCGCTCATACCGGCCACTTCATCGCCTTCTTCATTATAGAGATGCACTTCGGGCGGTGTTTCCTCCACGATGATAGTGCGCCGCCAGGGATCCGGCCAGGTTTGACCGCCTTCGACCGTATAGTACCGATAATAGGTACCGGGAACAAAGTACCCTTCCGGCGTTTTGGCAATCTCGCCAGTCCTGTTAATTCTGTCCGAAACAATACCACTGCACGCGTCAACAGCTCGGTCCCCCCGCTCCGCATCATACAGTTGCTGCAATACATCATCGTCGCAACTGAAGGTGAGCGTTCTAGGCTCGGCAACAATTATGCCTCCGCCCGCCTCAGGCCTCACATGGCGGGAAAGATAACTCAGGTTGTTGTATTCATCCCGGACGAAATAATAAATCCGGTAGCCGTACCAGGGATTCGTGGTGGGCGGGCGTCCCCAGGGCAGTTCCAGCCCTGAGTTGCGCACCTCACCCAAGGTGCCGCCGGCGTAAAAGGTCTCCTGGCCATCCGCATACTCGGTACTGGCCATGCGCACCCGGACAATGATCACCAGGACCCGTTCATCCAGTTTCGCCTGGTCGTACTGGCCCTCGCAAGCATCATAGACATCCAGAAACTCCTCGTAAGGCGAAAGATACGTACAGCGCCACGGCATAGCCGTATCATCATTCCAAGGTTGCGGCACAAAATCAAACACAGGCACGGAAGTTATCCAGGGATGGGGCGGGTTTTCCGTTTCGCGCAGCCCCTGCATCCATTCCGGTTCTTCCCAGCCGACAGGCGGCCCGCCCCGATACGCGCGAACAAGGGTCTGGGCTCCGGAAGATTCCCCGCCTATCTGGCCCAGGGTAATCACCGGTTCGGTCGCGTCTTTTATCACTACCCGCCGCTCAGCCATGCCGTTATTCGCCAGGTCGGACTCTTCGCCAATCCAGTAGCGCACAATGAACGCGACAGCGCCATCAGTAGTGACGGATGTGTCTGGATCGCCCACGATACGGCTTTGAATTTGAGGAGTGATGTCATTGCCTTGATAGTCTTTGGCTGTGGCGCCGGGGTCAACGAAAGAAATGGCACATTCCCAGTAGTCGAACCAATACGACACGCGGTTAAAAGTCATGGGATCAAAGAGGCGGTCCACCTCGTTGACCCCCTTGGGTATGATGACCGGGCGGGTGTCGTTCACATCGAACACTTCCACGCGGACGGGATATTCCGACTCATTGCCGCTTTCATCCGTGACACTTACGGTCACAGAGAATCTGGCGGGGAGAAAGGGAAACGATATGGAGGTGCCCGGCGCGGGATCCTGGCTCATCACCAGCAGCTCCGGCGGCGAGCAGTTGTCCGCAATATAGGGGCGCAGGGTCGGCCGGAAATCCGGATAGGTGAGCTCCGTGCCAGAATAGGTTAAACGCCTGTACAGGGGAAGACCGGGAGGATTGTTGCGCAAGAAGGGACGCGAGGTGTCCTGGATGGTCGCCATTACATACAACGTGTCCACATCGTCTACGGTCGCTATCACGTAAACATTCATGTCATTCGCAGGCCATACGGGGAAGGGCACCGTGGGAAGGGCCGCCACCCAGTCGTCCTCGGTAATCGTGCCGGGCGCGAGTAGGCCGGGGTCCGGGAACTGCTCGAGGCTCGCGTCTCCTGACCAGGGCGGCGTGAATCCCGGAAAAATTTCCTCGTAGTTTTCGATGAAATCCGGCACCTCGGTCTGGCAGTCTCCGTCCACAATGAGTGGAAGCGGCGGCTGTGCCGAAGCGGCAAGGGCCAGCAGGCACACCGACAGGCCACATATCAACACGTTTACACTATTGGGCTTTGTCATCATAAGTCCCATCCTTTTACATCAAACACATCATGTGCATGCAGGTTCCACGTTCTTCACCGGCCGCGCCCCGGGGCACGCCGACGCCGCCGTTTGCTATCGTTGCGCTCTTCATCCTGCCGTTCCCGGCTGCTTTAAAGAGATACTCCGTCCGGCACCATCAAGGCAACAGCGCCTGGATGGATGCATGATCGAGATAATCCTGGAAGGCTTCCTGCCCGTTCCGGGCAATGGCCACATAAACGACAAAATCATACCCGGTGAAATCATACACCACGTTCATCAGATTCCCGCCCAGGGCGGCCACGGGCCTCGTGGCGGCCGTGGTAACCACGCGATTGAAATCCAAAGCGTTGATATTCGGGTTCAATAACTGTTTCAGGGTACTCCCGGCAGCGCCGGCCTCATAAATAATACCGGGCTTCTTCAGGTAGAAATCGCTCCAGGCAAGGTCGTAGCGAATTCCGGACGGATTGCCGTCCACATCAAACCGCAGCTTTGCCGCCCGGCGCTCATTGCGCCCGTCGCCGATCACCAGGGTAATATTCTGCACCGGATATTCCAACGATTCCACCAATTCCAAGGCGCCCCGCAGGCTCAACGCGTCGTAAAGCATGCTTCGCATGAACGGCGCGACGGTCAGCCCCGGGGTAAGGCCGGGCTGGGCAACGGCACTAACCGTGATACCGCCGAGGTTGCCGCCCGTAAAGCCGAAGGCAAGCCCCGCGTAGGTACAACTGACGTGGGGCACGCCCGTATCAGGCACGTACAGCACCATGCACAGGAAATCTTCCCAATAGTCGTCCGCAAGCCCCAGCTTGCCCGGGGCCGGTATCGGAGCATTCAGCGTGGCGGTGTGCAAGGCGCCGCCGGCATCACTGTCCACCAGCATGCCGCGATAGGGCACGATGGCGGCATTGGTGAACCCCGCGTTGAGTTGATACAGCGCCTGGGCGTGTGCCAGCTGCAGCAGGCCCAGATCGACCACCGCACCTTCGGCGATGCCTTCGATTTCCTCCAGGATGCGCGAATCCATCCACGTCTCCGCCGACTCCCAAATCGGTTCCAACAAATACAGGTTTTCCGCCTGCACGTAATTTTTCAGGAAGGTATCGACGCGGTCACCCAGGGCCTGGCCGTAGTGATACCCCATTTCCCTCGGGGAACCATAGGTCACCACCATGGGCATTTTCTCTTCACCGAAGGAGACGGCATCCGGCCGTTCAACAGCCGCGTTCACATAGGTGAATTCAGGATAGGTGGGATTGCCATCCCCGTCCACGGGCAGCACGCGCACGGGCGTGGTGAACACAAGATTGGGCGCAGGTGCGCCAAGGGGTGTCCGGGCCGGGTTCGCGTATTCCAGTTGAATGAAGAAGGCCGTATAGTTGCCCGGCGCCGGCGCTTCCGGTTTGCCGGAGACCCTGTAGGCGCCGCCTTGTTTTTCCAATTCCAGTTCGACAGCGGTCCATTGCGGACTTTGTGTTCCATTCCGGAAATCGCGCTTACCGACAGAGGTGGCCTGCCACATCCAGGCCTTCAGCGGCGCCTCCCCTTCCGGTTCGCCTTCAAGCGGCTCCCCTTCCGGCACCTCGCCTTCAAGCGGCTCCCCTTCACCTTCCAGTTCGGCCTGCAGCAGCGCGTTCAAGGCTTCTATGAAGGGCTGCGTACGCGGATCGCCTTCCCAGACAACTTCACCCTGCCTGTCAATAATAAAGGCGGTGGGGTAACCCTCGACGCCATAAAGCGCATCATAGGCGTTCTCGGTTGCATAATTATTATCCACCGCGAGGCTGTAGGTAATGGCGGCGCCCCGTTCGTCGGAATACGCCTGCACCGTGGCGGCATCTTCGGCGCTGAGACCGATAACCTGAACACCATAAGGAACGTAATTGGTCTGGACCCAGGACAGGCTGGCAACAGCCTGGGCGCAGGCGGGACACCACGTGCGGAAGATTTCAAGAACGTAGATGTTACCGTCACCCAGCGTGTAGGGACCGCCGCGCACCCATTCGGAAACATTCAGGGGCGGCGCGGCTTTTCCCACTTTTTCAGAAACAGCGGCTAAGCCCGCTTCCGTTCTTCCGTCCTCCGAAGACTTGTTTATGGTACCTTTGTCCAGCGCAGCGGCATACCCGGCATCGGCCTCCACCTGTATGGAACCGTCAGCGTTGAAGGTATAATCGAACGCCGGCCGCGGCACCCCCTGGGTAACGGCCATAAACCAGCCGAGGAACATGGAACCGGGGCTGTGGGAATCGTTCAAATCCAAAGCGTTTTCGAGACCGCCCATGCCATGGCCCACGTTGGGAATAAAGGATTGGAAGACCTCGCTTTCGCCCGCCAGCACCTGCCGGGAATCATCAGCGGCAGCCGTATCGGGAACGAAAAATTCATCGCCCGTGGCGTTCAGCATGAAAATGGGTTTTCCCCGGTATTCACCCTTCAATGCATAGCGATAGGGGTCCACCAGGTCCAGCAACGCCAGGGCTTCATCTGACAGTTCCGGTGACGCGCCCGTGGGAATCAACTGGTCGAAGACACCTTCCTGGGCATAATCATAAATCGCCGGCGACCAATACCCATAGGTGTTGCGGTGGTGCGCCAGATTCTTGTCCATGTTCAACACGTTGATAACGATGGGAGCAATGGCTTTCACCCGGGGATCAGACGCGCCGGTCAGCCACGTGGTCCAGCCGCGCTTTGACGCGCCCGCCACCACAAAGCCGTCCACGCTCCTGCCCGGACCCGCCAGAACGGCCTGGGCCGTATCCATGGCCTTCACCGCCGCCTTGGTCATGGGGAACAGCAGCGGCCACGGATACTCCGCTTCAGCCTTGCCCGCCTCATAGTTCTCCAGGAACTTGTCATAGGTATAGGCAATGGCGGCGTCTTCGGAACGCTTGCGCAGGATGGCATCTTTGCCCGAGTAATTATCTTCCCGTCCGGGCGCAATCACTTCATCCTTGAAGGTCAGCGGCTGATAGGGCACATTCGCGATATGCACGATCGGCGCGCCAGAGTACAACGCCATCTGAATGAATACCGGGTTAACCTCGGGGACGGAATTGCTGCTGCCGCCATCGATGAACAGGAGGGCCGTGTCGCTGAGGCGGGCACGGGGATTGACAATCACCACGGGATGTGACCATTCCGTACCGTCATAGACCGCATCGTCCGGATTCCAGCATTGCGAAACCATCTCTTGAATAACATAAATATCGGCCAGGACCAGTCCGCCCTGGGTATAGCTCTGGTATATCGGTTGACTGAAACGGAAACACCCGTCGTCCAGGACAAGAAAAGCCTCCAGTTCGGTTTCTATACCGGGTTCGCCTTCCCCTTCAACGGGCTCGCCTTCGGCCGGGACTTCCCCTTCGACAGGTTCGCCCTCGATTGGAGCTTCGCCCTCCATCGGGACTTCGCCTTCCTCTGGTTCGCCTTCGATTGGAGCTTCACCCTCCATCGGCACTTCGCCTTCGATTGGAGATTCGCCCTCCATCGGCACTTCGCCTTCGATTGGGGCTTCACCCTCCATCGGCACTTCGCCTTCCTCGGGGACTTCACCTTCCGCCTCGCCTTCGGCTGCTTCCATGGGGGAAACACAGACGTTGTCCCAGGCCGCCGCCGCGTTCGTTGAGGCAAACGCAATCGTGCCCGAGACATGGGCGTCATCTTCAAAGTAATGCAACAACCTCCCGTTAAGGCTGAGTAGTATCAAAGAGCCCCGAGCCGTTATGGACAGGCGGTTCACCCCGTCCTTATCCACTTCATAGGGCAATTCAAATAACTTGGTCGATTTCCCGTTGACGACCTTATAAACGTACATCTTTTCAAGACTGGTCTGTTTTTCAGCATCCCACAGGTTCTGGAACTGTACCCGGTAATAATTATTGACATTTTCATACCGGAAACTGACATAAATGGCGTTGACGGGGCTGGTTTGTGAAAGATAGCGGAAATCCAGTTCCGCCTTGTAGTTCGTCCATGCATAAGCTTCCCCGGCTACGCCCGCATACACGGCAGACCTGTCCAATGCCAGGGTGGTATCCATCTGGCGGTATTCGCCGGCAATGACCCGCCAATCACCGCCCCGGTCCGCAAACCAGTGTTGCGCCTGGCCATCTTCAAACTCCTCGAATAACAAGGTGCATTCGCTTACAGGCTCGCCTTCGGCAGGCTCCCCTTCCACCGGTTCACCTTCGACGGGGACTTCGCCTTCGGCGGGGATTTCACCTTCGCCTTCGGCAGGGACTTCGCCTTCGAGGGGGATTTCACCTTCGCCTTCGGCAGGGACTTCGCCTTCGAGGGGGATTTCACCTTCACCTTCGGCGGGGACTTCGCCTTCGGCGGGGATTTCACCTTCACCTTCGGCAGGGACT
>JAKJCY010000164.1 GCA_022706235.1 Candidatus Hydrogenedentota bacterium
GGCCACCTGTTTCCAGTATTGGATTTCGGCATCTCTCTTAAGCACCTCAAAGCGGGTGCGGATTTCGTGCAGCCGGTTATGAATGGTTTCCAGTTTGGTCGCCTTGTCCACGACATATTCCGGGGTGGTCACTTTGCCGTAGTCATGCAGCCAGCTCGCGATATGTAACGCCTCCCAGCCCTCTTCAGTAAGGCGAAACTCCCGAAAGGGGGGCGTATCCGCCGCGCAGGCAGCCTCCGCTATCATCCGGGTCAGCACGGGAACGCGCTGACAATGGCCGCCCGTATAGGGCGACTTGGCATCAATGGTGCCTGCCATCAGTTGTATAAAGGCGTCCAACAGTGCTTTCTGCATCTTCAGCAGGCGCCGGCTTTCCAGGGATACGACGGCAAAACCGGAAAAGGCCTCAATGAAGGCGATACGTGCCGGCTCTATGGCCGTCTCCTTGCGACCGGGCGAGGTGTCAAAGGCCAATCCCAGGGTTCCGCTGACCTGTCCGTCACGGGCCCGAAGCGGAATCGCCACAAGGGTTTCCTTTTCCGCATCCACCAGCGATGCCAACGGTGTTTCGGTATCGCTTCGCAATACCGTTGCGGACACCGTTTCACCGTCCCGCACCGACCTGGCCAGCGGCCCCGCCGGTTCAACACCGTTCAATTTAACATCAGGCAGGTTCAGCGCGTTTTCCTCGAAGGTCCCGGCCGACGTGCGTGCACAAGCCGGTTGCAGGGTCTCCCCGTCTTCATCCAACAGGTAGAGCACGGAGCCATCGGCACGACTCATATGCATGGCCTCTTCGGTAATCTTCTGCAACAGAGAGTCAAACCGGGGTTCGGAGGCCACGGAGGAAATGAGATCAAGGAATTTTTGGATGGACGCTTTCATGGCGTTTGTGGATTCAGCAAGCATGCTGATTTCCAGTATCAGGGAATTGGTTGCCACGGAGCCCGTAAAATCAAAATGGCGGATGCGGTCCGTCTCCCAGGTCAGTTTCCGCAGGGGACGGGCAATCCTGCTGGCCAGCAACCACGCCAGCGGCAATGCTCCCACCAGTATCAGCGCGGTTACCCATACCGACTGCATCCGGATCGCCGCAGCCTCGGCCACCAGTTCCTCCTCGGGAGCCGTAATGGCCACAAAAAACGTGATGTCCTCCGTCACAACAATGCGCCGGACCGCCCCCCGCCATGTTCGATCGTTAAAGGAAAAGGAAAGGGAGGCTTCCTCGGCCGTAATCCGATAGGCAAACGCCGACAGCACGGGGCTGCCCAGTTCGCTGACCGGCGCCAGTTCCGGGTCGGTCCCTTCCGTCTTCAGAATCAACCGGTCCGTATCACGATAGGCGATGGCACGCCCGTCTTCATTGAACAACACCGCCTCTGTCGAGGGGGATATCCGGTGTCGCGCCAGGGTTTCGGAAAGATGTTCCAGCGTGATATCCGAAGCAACCACCGCATGGCCGTCCCGCGATTGTCTGCCCACGGTAATACCCACCTTACCGATAAAGAAATACAGATAGGGCTTGGTCGCGACTTCACGGTCCGTATCTAGCATAACGGTATACCAGGGACGCACCCGGGGATCATAGGTTGAAGGCCCCATCGAACGTTCAGACAGCAGTTGCAGTTTGTTGTCAAAGTAAAAACGCGTTTGTTCGCGCTTTTGCTGCACGTTCATGGCAATGTGGTCCGCCACCAAAGCCGCCTTTTCCGGCGCCTCGAAGCGCTGCCGCATATAGGGAGAATTCAGGGGACGCACAATGAAATAGTCGCCGTTGTCGTAGCCGACCTGAAGCGCGGATACATGGGGCTGGGTCGAGAGGGCCTCGCTGAAAACCGGCAGCAGCGCCAGCCGTTCTTCCCGGGTGGAGGCGCGGGTAATGCGGTCCTCCAGCGACAGGAGATTCACCGTGCTGACCACGGGCCCATAGGCACTTTTAAAATCCAGCAACAGTTCGCGGGAAATCTGGTCAAAGACGCGTTCCGCCGAAGATAGTATCACACGCGTATTCTGGTGGTAATTAAACCAGCCCAATATGGCACCGACGCCCGTGGTCAGAAAGATGAAGATTACGGCGATGTGCGCATGCAAGGGACGACGCCCCAGGCGGGCAAAAAACTTGTTCACGGCTCTTCCTTCATGGATTTAGTTTTCTTGACAAGATTCTGTTTATGGTTATAGTTCCCCATTATTATGTGGTGTACCGGAGGGGCAAGTAAAGCGGGGTGAAATCACGAGATCGAGACTCAGACTAATCGCCTGCGGATATAGACGTCCTATAGGTCGTATAGGACCTATACGAGGTTACATTACCGCAAAATAAATCCTCTACAATAAAAAATGACTGCCGGTCATCGGATTCAATACTCCGGTTACGGTGGTGTTCGTGGTACTGCTTGATGTACAGTGTTTTCCTGTTTACGACGCGGAAAGGAGTATCCATGCAAATGTATTTTCCCGGTTTCAGATGGACCGCCGTATTGGCAGGCCTGGCTTTTTCCTTGCCCATCAACGCCCAGTTTGTCACCTCCGGACAGCTGCGTGAACTTGCCGATGGCAGCCAGCCCGCCACGGAAGCGTTGCAACGCCTGATCGATGAAAGCGAGGGCCTGATCGAGATTCCCCCCGGCACGTTCCTTCTCGATGCTCCGTTGCGGCTGGACTTGCGCGCCCGGGGGTATCGTTCCCTCCGGGGAGCGGACGGAACCACGCGTCTTATTGTCGCTCATGATGGTTGCGCGCTGGAGGTACTGGGCGATCATCAAGGCACGGCCTTTCCGGCGTCCGTGGAAGACCACACCTGGGAAAAAGAGCGGATGCCCGTCATCAGCGGGCTGGAGATTCTGGGCAAGCGCGACACATCAGACGGCATCCGGCTAATCCGCACCATGAAATGCATCATACGCAATGTTCTTATCCGGCGATGCAGGTATGGCATTCATCTCGTGGAGCGCAACCGGAATGTAATCATCGCTGATTCACACCTCTATGACAACCTGGATACGGGACTTTTTTTGGACGCCTGCGACCTGCACCAGGTCAATATCACCGGCAATCATATCAGTTACAACCAGCGCGCCGGCATCCGACAATACAACGGGGATGTGCATAATGTCCAAATCAGCGGGAACGATATCGAGTATAACTCCGGTATCGCGGAATCCTGTGGCGAAATCGTGCTGGAAGCGCCCGAAGGCATTATCAGCGAATACAGCATCACGGGCAACACCCTCCAGGCGCGGCCGGAGAATCCGGGGGCGAATATCTGGATCACGGGAGGCGGGGAGAAAGGTCCACTCGCCGCAAGAATTATCACCGTTTCGGGAAATATCATTGGAGACCGGGACAAGGGCATCGTCCTGAGGGACGCATCCGGAGTTACGATGGCATCCAATACCATTTACGGCGGCCAGACGGTCAACCTGCATCTTCAACACTGTTGCGATATCACCCTGACCGGCAATACAATCGGCACCCGCTCCTCCATGCATGACGGCGTCGATACGCCTCACAAGGACGGCATTCTGGCGGAAGGGTGCGCCGATTGTCTCATTACGGGTAATATCCTCAGTGATCACCGCTTCGGAAGTAAAGAAAGGGGAGGCGCATTGACCTTGGTCAACACGGAACGTTGCCGGGTTTCAGATTGCCAGATTCTGTCCCCCCGCTTCAGGGGCGTGCATATTATCGGAGGAATGGGGTGTGTGGTTTCCGACAACACTTTCTCGGCGCCCCCTTCGGAGGCGTTTCTGGCCGCCGTTGAGATCTCCGGGCCGGGACACGCCCATCTCATCCAGAACAACTGGATTTGTACCGCCCTTCCCGAACCGGTTGTCATGGAAGGCGCTTCCGGTGAAGCACGGAATAACACCCTGGTCCAATACGAGGAAACAGGTACCGTGCCAAATGATAACACGGAAAAAACGCAGTCATAATACTTTGGCGCTTGCTGGTCATACGTCCTACGCAACGGATCTGTTGCCCGGTGCCTGCCCCATTGAAAACGATGTCGGCCTCACTTAAAATAATGCTTCCAACCCACGGTGAATGCCGTACCGTCAAAATCATAGCCCCGCGAAAATGAAATATTGTATCCGGCATTCAACACCAACGCGTTATCCGCATTCACAGGAATATCCACCCCGATGTTCATGTTGTACGTGGTAACCCACCAGTGTTCCTCCAAATCCAGATTTAAAAAATGGGTGTAATTCGTCAGTCCCGCCTTGGCTTTTACCTTGTAACCGGCGTAATTTTCCGTCAATCGAAATCCGATTGAAGGCCGGATGTTCCGTAACCGTTCCCCGAGGCCGACATACGTCCTGCGCTCCGGCATGCCCCAGGGAAACACGTCCGCACAGAGGCCGATATAGGCCGAAGAGCGGTATATCTCGAAATCCGTATGCAGGGGCAGTACCAGCAGCGATGTATTATCCGCCTTCGTGCGAACCTTCCCCCCCGAGTACCCGAAGTGCAGATACAGCGCCCAACGCGGGGAGACGACATACCCGAAGGCGGCGTCGGGAACCCATAAAAGATGTTCATCGCGCATCGAGGAAATGGTGCGCACATCCTCAAAACCAGGTGCAACCGCGCGCATTGCGGGATTGAAATACCTTCGGATAAGGGTTTCACTTTCCAGTTTCGGGTACACATTAATCAGGGCCGGCAGCATGAACCAGCGGGAAGGACGCTCCGGTTCCGAAATCGATACGTCGCCCTGATTCGGAATCGCGTGCGGGAAAAGGGGTGATACGCCGTTCGCGGACAAACCGGGAGACTCCTGTGCACCGCAGCGGTCACACGGAACGCACGCCATAACCAGGCAGACTAAAAAAAGAAGGAGCCTGCCGGAACCGGCATCAGGCCTGTATAAAAAACGTTTCATAGTGAAACTCGCTTACATCGGGGCAGTGTTCTGGACACGGATTACCCTCTTATATGACCATCGGGCAGAAAATGACAAAGGCCCGTTTCCAATGCGGGCGGCGCCTGCAGGGAAAGATGTCTGTGCACTGGTGCGTGCGAACTCTTCTCATAGATTTGTCTTTTGGGCTCAATAAGGGGCCGGACATTGGAAAACTTGGTCCGTTAAAGCGGTTTGGCGCTTTGGCCCGGGTACTGTTTTTCTCCGGGAACAAACTACTTCCCGAAAGCCCCCGTTGCTGCCGCAGGCATGCAAAGGGTACCATGTTTGTTGTGACAAAATCGAGCCTTGTCCCCAAAGATTTTCCTTTCGCCAGGCTTTATCACTGTTCGGGCCATAGCGGTACGCGTTTGAATACTCCGTGTCGGGAAATGTACCATCAAAGTCATTACGTACCTGTGCATGCGAGGCAAAACCATGAAGGATCTGATCATGAAAGCCTTTTCTTTTACGTTTGTTTGCGTCCTCGTGTTTACCTGTGGTGTTTTTGCACAAGAAGCCGTGGACACGCAGGCTTTGTTCGAGCGTGTATTCGGCGGGGAAGTCCGTCTGGACTCGGCTCAACACGCCGCCGTTCTGCAGGACACACCGGGGAAACGGCATTATAGTGACCAAGACGAAGATGGCGTTCCCGAAGAAGTATGGTTTATTGATTTGGACAGCCGCCATCTCGAGAGTATGCGCCCGGTGCTGGTGCGCGTGTTGGACGAGGACGGTGACCTCCGCATGGGAGAAGAACCGGACCTGGACAGCGATCTTTATATCGCGGATTGGAAAGCCGACGGTTCCGTGGACGCCGTAACGGACTATACGGACCATGACGGGGATAACGATGTCGATGAAATGGGCATCTACTTTATCGGCTGGAAAAAAGAATATCTCACCTGCTGGTGGGGAGAAGACACGGGGGACGACAACCTGCTCTGGTACGATGTGGGCTATACCTACCGTCAGGATGACTGCCAATATCGCAGCCACTTTGGCGGCATTGAAACCTTCTGCGCCTACATCATCGGCCTGGAAGATACTGAATGGCACCCCGGCTGGGAGAATCCCTTTGTCTTCTATGACCATGACGCTGACGGCGTCACTGAGGAAGTCGTCCGCATCGAGGGGCAGGGGGACGTCATCCAAAATCTGCGGTACAGTTTTGATGCCGACAACGACGCCACGCCCGATTCGCCCCGGGATTTTGACGTATCCCTGAGCGCCCACGCCCCGGAAAATACGCTTCTCCCCGCGGAACTCGGTGACAAGCGTACCCTGCGCGGCATTCCCGCCGGGGCATTCATGGCCTTTAAAGAAGTGCAGCACTACTCGATGACCTTTCCCTGGGCCACCTACCAGCTCACCTGGGACGAGAATGACCTGAACATCGATGGCGAAGACTTCGAGGGCCTGTCCTTTAAAGACCCGCAGGAACGCTGGGAAGGCATCATCACCCAGAAGAATAACTTTTTTAAACAGATCGGCGGCCCCAGCTGTGGTCCCGTGAACAAGCGCTATGAAGTAGATTTACAGGCGAATACCCCCATCCATATCTACTATTCCGCAACAGACCAGCGCATTCATCTTTTTGGCGCGAACCATGCCTGGTTGCTGGTTGACTACGATTATGACCGCGAGCCGGACCTCCGTTACGACTATCACGACACCGACGATGACGGATATATTGATACCTGGAAACTGGACCTGGATATGAATGGCGTCCACGACGAGGAATGGAAGGCCGGGCCGGAAACGAACCGTGACGTCCCCTATACCTATACCGCACTGAATGAAATCATGAAACCCCTGCTGGAAATCGTTCCTTCAGAACTTTTCCTGCTCAACACCCGGTTGCGCCAGGCCCTTACCGCGGCGGGCATGCCGGACAAGCACCCGCTGGAAACCTTGCTGGAATCCGGTTATGACCTGCCTCAGTTGCCGGTGGACCTGCGCCTGCGCCTGCTCAACAGCAATGAGACCTGGCGTTTCTGCCTGGACCTCCTGAAAGACGCCCTGACAGCATCCCTCCGCGAAAAACATTCCAGTCCGGATTTCTGGACCGTGTTTGACGCCGCCCGCGCCAAAGGCGACCTTATCGAGATGCGGAAAGCCCTGGAAAAAGAATTCGGCATCGATGACGCCCCACCCGCGCTGTCCATGATTCGCGACGTGCTCGTATCCCGGTATGACCGTCCCCGCGTAGCCTGGGCGCAGGATTGGGCCCCTCCCAATATCGCCTGGGAATCGGAACAGGCCGTTTATCGCTGCTACTGGGGCCTGTTCGATTTCTTTGGCAAGAAACATGATCAGTTAATCTGCCCCCTGTTGAAACCGGGTGAAGATTATCACCAGGAACAGGCATGGGGCATGGACGCCCTCAACGTGGATGACACTTGCGGTCTGGGCGGTGTCACCCTGTATGTCAACGGTGAAGCCTACCCCGTATACAGCCCGGAAGGGAAAGGCGCCATCATCTGGTCCAAACGCGTACTTGAGGAAAAGAAGGACTCCGTATCCGTCGAGATTACCGCGGAAAATGTGGGACCGGAAACCGCGCCCTATACCGTGCGGTTCCAGTGCACCGCCCTCGCTGACCGCAAGGATTCGCCCATCCAGGTCACCCTTGAAGGCGGAGCCCCCGATGCCGTTCTGGAACTGGGCATCGGCATTCGAAAGCTGTCCCAAGAGCGTTTCGCCAGTGACAATGAAGCCGGAATTATGGGAAGTTGGGGGATTCAGGACCCCGCCATCGGCTGGATAGGCCTGGGGATTGTGTACCCGAAATCGCTGATAGTACGCTCAGAAGAATTGCCCGGTGAACATCAGGTGATTTTAAAGACGGAATCCGGAAAACCGCTGACTTATCATATCCAGGGTACCTGGCTTAAAGGCCACCGGTTCAGCCGCTGCCCCACGCTCGACAACTGGATGCGTGAATTGAAAACAACAAGTCGGCTGGCGGCGTTAAATTAACGCCCCATCTCGGAACGGTATCTATACCAAAAACAATACCGGAATCCTGGCAATTGGCGAAACGGCATTCCTCGTGTATTGCATTTCGGATAAGAGTCTCGGGAAAGTATTTTCGTAGGCGTACCTTCCCGGGTGCGCCATAGAATAGAGGTGCAGATTATGTTATTGCGTGCTGGCGCACCTGGGAAGGTACGCCTACGAAAATACAGACGTTACGCTTTGCGCAAGTTCAATTCCGTATACCCACCGGCCTGTGTCGCGGAATCTCGGACTTGAAATCACCCAGGCTCGACCAGTACAACCGCCGATTCAGGTCCACCTCGGCAATGGCGAGGGTCCCCCACTCCGTGGCCTGCACGACGACACGGCCTTCCTGGTCGTAAATGCCGGTAATCATCCAGTTCAGTGACGTGTCAGTATAGGTGCTGCTGGCGATATATACATGATTTTCGCAGGCGCGCGCGGCGGCGAGCAACGGATTGCAGCCTGCAACAGGAAAGGCGATGATCTCCGCGCCATTAACAGCCAGTTGCCGGGCGGGTTCCGGGAAAAATCCATCATAACAAATCATGATACCGATGCGCCCAAGACGGGTCTCAAACACCGGGTACTCATTTCCCGGTGTAACTCCTGCCTCTATTTCAGTCCTGGGCAGTGTCACTTTTCGGTACTTGCCGATGAGCACGCCATCGGGACCGAGCAACACCGCCGTGTTGTAAATCAAATGACCATCACGTTCAACGAGACCGGCCACCAGGTGAAATCCATACTGTCTCGCCTGTCCGGCAAAATAATCGCTTGCCGGACCGGGGATGGGTTCGGCCGCCTCCAGATAGGACAGCCCATTGCCTGTCGCGGTAATTGTTTTGGGCAGTACCACCAGGTCCGCCCGCTGTCTTGCCGCTTCTTCCAGCAACGGCTCGAACTGCCGGCAGCTGTCCATCCCGGAAGCGCCGCCATGGGGCACATAATGCGCCGCCGCGATTCGGACCTTCCGTGGAGGCGGCTGTTCCGCCCGGGTCAGCGTGACATCCCGCCACGCCACGGAAGCGTCGGCCGCCCAGCGCAGGTGCAGTTCAACAATGGCTTGTGAAGATTGAGCGGGCGCCCGGTAAACACCGTGCAACACCGCCCAGCCGGAACCATCGTCTGGACAATCGTTCGGATAATCCGGCTCGGCTATAGGGGAAACGCCCGGCGCAAAGCTGACAGCACCAGGTTCATCCCGACGGACCTGCCGACGACCTTCCCCATCACGCCAGAGGATGCGCGCCAACACACTGCGGCGTTCGACAGGAATACCTTCCGCGCGCCGCCAGGCTTCGAACCGGTACCATTGCCCTCCTTCAACGGGAAAACTGCGTGCCCAATACCCCGCCAAGCCCTCCCGGGAATCGGTGGTAATACGAAGCCGTCCGTCCGGCAATGTCTCGAACTGCGGGCGGATTTCCTCGCGCACTGCGAACCCGCGCCATTGCGCATCGGCTTGAATCGTCTCCGCCTGTGTGGACACCGGCACCAAGCAAAGGAGCGACAGGACAAGGGCGTTGGTTCTCATCATAACGGGATCGCCAGGATACCAGATAGTAAACAAATCCGTATTCAATATTGTGTTGCCGGGTTTCAAAAGAGAAGGCAGGGACAACTCCGGAACGCGCTATACAGAAATATTGCTCATGGTGGCGTTTTCGCTTTTTCAGAAATATACCCGCTATCAAAGGTCTTCCGTAGAATGCGCTTCATGACCCGCCCCGTATGAATTTAGGCATTCCGGCGGGCCACGCGCCCGGGTCTTCCAACCGCTGCGCGGCCGCTTTCCAACCCGCGGCTATACACGCAGCCGCGAACACATTGCCACCGTCCAGCAGTTCCATAAACCAGGGCGGCGGCTCTCCGGCGGCACATCCTGCGGCCTGCTCCAGCATCTCGAAAAATACAGGAACCACGCAGACACAGGATGCCTCCAAGTCCGTTCCCGCTCCCATATACCCTGAACGGCGGTAGGTAAGAATCCGGGCCAGGCTACGTTCAAGTACCGGATGCCAGGACCGGACCCCAAATCCGGAAAGCGTGACCAGCGCAAGGGCTTCCGCTTCATTTCTCACTTGTAGCGCATGGAGCAGACGCAACCAGAACACTTCCTGCCGGCCATAAAGGGAAACATGGGCATGGGCTCCGGATTCAAACCGCACCGGGTCCCAAAAGCAGTTTTCTGGAAGACCGCGCATAAAACCAATCAGGGGACGAAGCTCGCCAGGAGGAGACGACAG
>JAKJCY010000165.1 GCA_022706235.1 Candidatus Hydrogenedentota bacterium
CCCGTCGAAGGTGAAGCCCCGATAGAAGGTGAAGGGGAAACGCCCGTCGAAGGTGAAGCCCCGATAGAAGGTGAAGGGGAAACGCCCGTCGAAGGTGAAGCCCCGATAGAAGGTGAAGGGGAAACGCCCGTCGAAGGTGAAGCCCCGATAGAAGGTGAAGGAGAAAGCCCTGCAGAAGGGGAAGTCCTTGTCGAGGGCGAAGGGCCAGTTGAAGGCGAAGGGGAAAGCACAGCGGAAGGCGAAGAGGAGCCCATTTATGATTGCCCGCCAGACACGATATACGCCCAATCAGCGACGGACCCGGGGATAACGGAGTATCTGCCTGCGTATTACTTAAGCAACGACGGTGTGCGTCCCCGCGTCTGGGAGAATTTATACACCGCGTCATCCGTATACCTGGCCGACACTATTTACGATGTACATTGGTGGGGTGTTGAGGTGGATGATGGCGGGTTGCCCTGTGATGTCGCACTCACTTCATTTATCATCGATATCGCTAACAAAACCTACACCCCCATAAGAAGTTACACGGTGGATGTCGACAGAACCCCGGCCAATTTTACCATTACGGTTGACAGTGTGGAATTACCGGTATATTCCTATACAGCCATGTTGCCCACCCCCTGCACCGTTTCGAATACCACACCGAGTTTCATCAACATCCGAAAGAATGGTTCCGTGCAGCCCGGATGCTCTTTCGGCTGGCTCAACACGGCTTCAGGTGGGGAGGATATGTGGCTGGACCACGCTGCAGGAGTGACGGATCAACCGGAATGGATACAGGATAACCTCGCGTTTTGTCTTACCAATACGGGTGCTCCCCAAGATCCCGGTGAACGCTTCGCCATTAACATCAAGCGGACAGCGGAAGGGGATTTGAGTTACACGCCCGGCGAAGAGGTTACAATCACGTTGCGGCTGGAACAGTATGGTAAAGGTGATGTATCAGCGTTGACACTCAAGGAACAGCTGCCGGAAGGATGGATGTACCGAGGAATGGCTTCAGGCAACCTTCCTGATGAATATCCTGCCGGCGGCGCCTCTGGAGAACTTGTATTTTCATGGAATACGGAGCCCGAATTCCCCTTCGAGATCAGTTATCTTGCCATGGCGCCGGTCAGTGATGAAGTGCAATTGTTTACAGGCGTGGCATCCTATCCGGTGTTGGGCAAGACGTTCTTTTCCAATGAAGTGCAGACCCGGTTCCGGCGTTACCAGACTATTCTGGCCACGGACCGTGTAATCGATAAGAAGTACTATGCTTCAGGTCAGGTGTTGGATGTCACCATTCCCTTTCAGCGCTTTGGCATGGAAATGCCGCTGGTGCTCGGTTATGTTGAAATTCTACCCGATGGCTGGGTATTTAAGGAAGTCGTGGAAAGCGATGGGATAGAACCGGAACTATTTCCGAAGGCGAACGCAACAGGCACGCTTGAATTCGCCTGGTTTTCACCTCCGCCCATGCCGGGATCGTTCACCTATCGTGTTTACGCGCCCGGTAATGCCGCCGGCCTGGCGCGTTTTCATGGGTATGGCCTGTATCGTTTTACGGATATTCAATTTGTTACCGCGCGGGTTGAGACCGTTCTTCCGCGCATTCAGGGTGCGTAACAGCGGGTGCCGTCCCATACTACCCGCAGTATATAAGATGGGAAGTGAAAACTTTAACAGAATAAGCGGAACATGAAAACAAGGCCGCCGGCATCGTTCCGCGGAATAACGCGACAGGCAAGGCCGGGGCACATGGGGAGCTTACCATGATAAAAGGAAAACCAGTGAATACATTAATGAAAATGACGCTAGTTCTTGTCAGTCTGATTGGGCTCTGCCCGTGGGGATATGCGCAGGAAGAGGCGGTCCGCATTGACTCCCCCTTCAGTACGGACCCGCGCACGCGGATTGCCGTGCCTCCCTTTGCCGTGGCGGACCCGCAACTGGCGCCGATAGCGCAGGAAATGACGCAGGTACTTGCGGACGACCTTGAATTTTCCGGCCTGTTCATAATCCTGCCGGCTTCCCAGTACCCGGCAGGCTTTACGGGCCTGCCGGCGGATGTGGGCGGCCTCGATCTACCTGCATGGCTGGCCGTCCGGGCGGAGAATCTCGTGTATGGGTATATATATCTCGAGGGTAATACACTGGTCGCGCAATTCCGGTTGTTTGATTTGTATTCCAGTACCCAGCTCTACGGGCAGGAAGTGCGGGTGGATCGGGTTCATTACCGGTTGGCTGTCCATCGTTTTTCAGAGGAGGTCATACGCCAAGTGGACGGCGTGCCGGGCGTTGGCACCTCGGAAATCTTTTTTGCGGGCCTCTCCGGAGCGAACGTCAAGGAAATTTATGTTGCCGATTATGACGGCGCGAATGTCCGCAAACTGACCAGCCATCAGTCCCTTTCCATCATGCCGGAGGTGTCTTCTGACGGCGGCAGTATCGCCTACCTGTCCTATAAGGACCGTTATTGTTTCTTGTACGTTTTTGACCGCGCCAGCGGCGGATCCCATGCCCTTTCCAAGGAGGTGGGCCTTAACAGCGCCGCGGGATGGGTTCCCGGAGGGCAGCGCCTGGCGATGACCTTGAGCAAGGACGGCAACGCGGAAATTTATCTGCGGGATAAGAACGGCGGCAATTCCGTCCGTCTCACCCAAAACAAGGAAGGCGACACTTCGCCTTGCTTTTCTCCTGACGGCGGGCGTATCGCTTTTGTCAGTGACCGGGCGGGGCGGCCCCAGATTTATGTCATGAATGCGGACGGGTCGGGCCAGACGCGCGTGTCCTTTCACGGCGGCGCAGCGTATGACCCGGCCTGGTCGCCGGATGGGAAGATGATTGCTTTCGTGTCCTCCGCTTCGGGAGAGGGATTTGAAATATATGTCATGGGCGCCGATGGTTCGAATCCCGCCCGGCTCACCAACACCAGCGGGGTGAATGAAGCTCCCAGCTGGTCTCCTGATTCCCGGCATATCGCCTTTTCATCATCAAGAAACGGACGGCCTGAACTGTGGACGGTCACGTTAAGCACGAAAATGGAACGGCCCATTTCCCGTATCAACATGAGCGCGGAAGGCCCGGCATGGGGCCCCCGCCGCAAGTAACGTGCAAGCAGCGTCCCCGCCCGGCGGATTCCGCTGTAAGGGTTGTTTCTGGTGCGCAGAACCGCGGACAGTCGTTCGTGTAACAGTGTTTCTTCCCGTTAGGAATGGAAATACAGACCGGTATCGTGCCGTATGAATACTTTCTGGAAGCCGTTGTTAAACTATAGTGAGCATTTAGAATCCATGTCGTAAACGATGCAGGGATCTTCGCCCGGAACCGCCTGCGGTGGGCAGTCTTATGGTTGTCACAATATCAAAGGCCTTGGAACTAATAAAACGTTTTTTGTTGCTGGTGGGGGGAGTGGTATGTATTGTTTCAGCGGTGTATGGCGATGTAATTGTTTTGAGCAATGGTGATACGTTGTCCGGGATCTTCTCACGGATTCGGGAAAATACGCTTGTTTTCCGTACCTCCCTTGAGGGACAGATGATGACACCCCTGGATACTGTGCGCACCGTTTCATCCGGAACACCGCTCTATATAGGCCTGTTGAATGGCCAGGTGCACTACGGCAGGCTTGGCGTTCGGGAGGGCGTCCAGGTGATTCTGCCCCTGGATGGCAGTGCGCCGGTTCCGGTACGGCTGAACGACATCAAGGAAACCTTGCCCATACCCACGCCGCCATCAGGTGCCGCGGCCGCCGGGAACGGTGAATTTTCGTTAACGCCCCTTTCCGAAACCCCATGGCCCGATGGCCTGGAAACACCGAAACAGCCCACGCTGAATCTTACCGCGCCGCAGCGTCTCGACACAGGTGGAGGTACGGGTGGCGCGCATGCCACACTTCGGTTGTCCGGAAAGTTGCTTGAAGCGGGGGGAACTGCCGATGATGGGAGTGGAGTTTCCCAAAACCCGGCCGACACGAGTCTCGAAGGGGATTTGCAAGAGATGTTGAATCGGCAGAAAACACTGTCCCTGAATCCCTATTCGCCATCTCCACAGGAGCACCCGTCCTCTGCGGGGTCGGAGGGAAGCTCGTTTTTTTTGGATCGGCCTGAACGGGGTCGTTTTCTGTCAAACGCCCGCCTCGGGGTAACTTTCTTTCGGGAGGATACGGGTTTGAACCCTCTTGATGGTGTCTCACGTAACAGCCCAAAAACGCCGGATACGCTGCCTGTCCTTTCCGTAAAGCCCCGTCTGCGCCTGCGGTATTCTGAAAAATAATAATGCAGCCGCCCCTGAGAGCGTGGACGGAAAGCCTATCATGAGGTGATAGTCGGTTTCCAGGCAAAGTTGATAGTCTTTTCGGGACAGGCCAGGGGCAGGTCTATTTGTGCCTGACGATTAATTCTACACGACCCTGTATTGATCATACTTGCAGAGAGTGGCTGCGGGCAGAGAAAGAGTAGGAGACATATGCTGTCTATCACAAAACTTAGTTTGATATTCCCCACGGACTCTGCCATGATGGACTCATAAAGTTTATTGTTATGTCTATGATAGCAATACATAAATAAGCATATTGTACTATTTTAAATCAAGAAGGTGGGCTATGTTTTGGGTATTTGTCAGTCGCCGTGAGGGGAACGTAACTACTTTCGGGGTCTTGGTGAATGGGGTGGTACTTTCCCGTATTGTTTTCTCTACCTGTGGCTTCGGGGTATAGGGTGCCGGGTGCCAACGCATCAACGGAGGTCCTTCCTTCCCTTGACCCGTTGCCACAGTCGTTTTCCCTGTTTCCACAAAACAAGATAACGGTATCCCGATTCAGGTATTGCCCGATGCGGTGACGGAACCGCTGCATGGTGGGCCCGCAGCAACCCACCCAGCAGTCACCCTTGAGCTTCCTGAAGTGGTGCTGGCCGATTTCTCTCCCGCCCTATCCGGTGTGGTCGGTGTGCAGGTCGTCTCCGGGGCGGTACAGAGTTTCTGAGCCACCCTCATGGAGACCGTCATGGCTGTGGATAACGCAGGCGGGTTTGAGGACACGATATCGTCCGTATCGCCCGTATTGGCACAGTATCCGGACAGTTATGAAACGTGGTGTGCGATGTTTCTTCTGGAAGAACGCTTGGGTACGGCAACACCGGTTCAACTGTCTCATCCGGCAGCATCGCTGATGAACGGGGGTGCCCCGGTAACACCGACGGAGGGCCTTGCAACCTGCCGGGTGGTGGCCGCCCATGCCCGGACTGCGGGCGCCTTGGAAGCCTGCAACTATGTGGCAGTGGCTTCCGGCGCCTTATTAACGTTGTAGCCCAATGCACCGGAGACGTATGATGCGGCTCCGGTATACGTGTAAGCGTTGGATGCACAGGGAAGTACAGCGGACGCGGGTATACTTCGGGACACCCTTTCGGGTACGCTGGCGGCGTGGCGATTAACGGAACATCTCTCCGGGGAGGCGCCGTCCTGGGATACCGTGGCCAGTTCCGAGGCCTGTTATGGCCTGCTTGCCGCCTGGCACAGCCAGAACCAACAGACGGAACGCGCCAAAGTGGCCGTGGCTCCGGGATACGCTTTGGGTGAAAGGGCCGTATGGACCTATCCGGAGAGCGCGGCGCAGTCTTGCATCGTGCCCCTGTATGGTGACTTTCTTCGGTGGTTTCAGGAAGAAACGCAATAATCCGGGTTCCTTGAGTTGAAGGCGATGGTAACTATCTAGTATCTTTTCTATATACTATTCTTGAAAATGATAAACAACCAGTATGGTTTACTGCAATACGTTATGAGGGCAATTCATCCTCCCCGGAACTCAAGACAGGTGCGACCTCAACTTCTAAAATACGACATCAAATGTGTATAATTATGAAATAGGTTTGAAAGCATATTACTTGAACCTTGGCTTACTTAATAATTATTAATTGTCATTGTATCATCTATCGGAATCGCCTTACCTGAAAATATCTGGAGGGGGTAGGGTCCTGACATACTTTGGCCGTTCACTGTTATTTTTTATGTTAACACTGTAGTGGTTTTTCATAGCGGAGGGATAAATGATGAGTAGGCGTTTTCGTGTTATTTGGCTGATTTTTACCCTACTGTTTTTGAACGTGGCGGCAAGTGCAGGGCCTTACACTAGCCGCCTCCCGCTGTTGTCTGATGAAGATACACAGCAGGCCCCCTCCGGCGGCGAAGCCAGCGTGGGAAAGGATGCACTGAGGATTCCGCTCGCACGTAATCCCGCAGGTACGGATGCTTCTTCAAGATTTTTCATGGCAGCGGCTTCGGACGGTAAAGAAGGATATACGGTCACCTTTGATCTGGACGGCAAGGGAACGCGTGTCGGCGGCGGGGAACTTGTGCAGACAGTCCCCCATGGTGGCTCAGCGGTGGCGCCCGAAGTGGAAGCGGATCCGGGCTGGGAATTTGTTGGATGGAGCACACCTTTCAACGACATCACCGCACCGCTGACCGTCGTTGCCCGTTATAGTGCGGATATTTATACGGTAACATTCGATCTGGCCGGCAAGGGAACGCGCATCGGCGGCGGCAAACTGGAGCAAACCGTCTTTTTCGGCTACCCGGCCATTGCGCCGATTGTGCAGGCAAATACAGGGTGGGTATTTGAGGGATGGGACCTGCCGTTCGATGTTGTCACAGGGCCTTTGACCGTTACCGCCCTGTATGTCGTGGCAACCTATCCGGTTACCTTTGACCTGGATGCCAAGGGGTCCCGTGTCGGGGGCGGTGAACTCCTACAGACGGTCATCCACGGTGAAGCCGCACGCGCTCCTGAGATAGAGGCAAACCCGGGTTGGACTTTTGAGGGCTGGGATGTGTCCTTCGACAACATCACGAGCCCGTTGACGGTGGTTGCTCAATACCGGCGATTGACCTACACGGTTACTTTTGAGTTGGACGGCAAGGGCACGCGCATCGGCGGCGGCGAACTGACACAGACCATAGCCTACAGTGAAGCCGCCCTCGCCCCGCAGGTGGAAGCCGCTCCCGGCTGGGTTTTTGAGGGCTGGGACATACCCTTCGAAATCGTTACCGGTCCGCTGACCATAGTCGCCCAATACCGACGATTGACGTATACCGTGACCTTTGATTTGGACGGCAAGGGCACGCGCATCGGCGGCGGCGAACTGACACAGACCATAGATTATGGTGAAGCGGCAACCGCCCCCGAGGTGGAAGCCGCTCCCGGTTGGGTGTTTTTGTTTTGGAACACCCCTTTCAACGTCATAACCCAAACATTAACCGTTGTCGCTCAATACCGGCGCCTGACCTATACGGTAACTTTTGACCTGGACGGCAAAGGTTCCCACGCTGGTGGAGGGGAACTCGTACAGACGGTTATCCACGGTGAGTCAGCCCTCGCTCCCCAAATATTGCCCTACGCCGGCTGGTTTTTTGACGGATGGGACATCCCTTTTGACACGGTGACAGGCCCGCTGACGGTGACCGCCCGGTACCGTAGAATAACCTACACGGTCACATTCGATCTGGACGGCAAAGGTACCTGGACAGGCGGCGGCGAACTTGTACAAACCGTCGCTTATGGTGAAGCGGCAACCGAACCTGATTTTTCCGTTATCCCGGGCTGGAGCTTCGACGGTTGGGACGTATCCTTCGACAACATAACAGGCCCGCTGACCGTCATGGCCCGGTACCGCGAGGTAAGCTGCACGGTTACTTTTGACCTGGACGGTAAAGGCAGGAGAATTGGTGGCGGTGCTCTGATTCAAGAGATCAATTATGGCGGGTCGGCTGTGGCCCCGTTTGTGGTTGGAGATTCGGGGTATATCTTTGAGGGCTGGAATGTTCCTTTTACCAATGTCACGGAATCTCTGACGGTAACGGCTCAATATAGTCAGGCGACCTACACAGTTGTATTCAATTTGGGCGATAAGGGCACCCGGATGGGCGGTGGTGAACTGACACAGACCGTCGTGCACGGGGCTGCCGCACTGGCCCCCGAAGTGGAAGCCGACCCGGGTTGGGTCTTCGATGGCTGGAATATTCCCTTTAATGAAGTCACCGGCCCGTTGACCGTCACCGCTCAATACAGCGTGGCGGTCTATACGGTTACCTTTGACCTGGACGGCAAAGGCGCCCGCGCCGGCGGCGGTGAACTGATACAGACCATCGCTCATGGGGCAGCCGCACAGGCCCCTGAAGTGGTTGCCTTTACAGGCTGGGTCTTTGAAGGATGGAATACTTCCTTTAATGAAATCACCGGACCGTTGACCGTCACCGCCCGATACAGCACGGCGATTTATACGGTCATGTTTGATTTAGACGGCAAGGGTACGCGTGTGGGCGGCGGCGAACTTGTACAGGCCGTCGCCCACGGCAGCGCCGCACTGGCCCCGGAAGTAGCCACAACGACAGGCTGGTTATTTCAGGGCTGGGATAAACCTTTCAACATCATCACCGGTCCGTTGCTTGTCACGGCCCGGTATATCTCCGTACCGACCCCTGTAATCACTTCGGTAAACCCTTCCAAAGGAACCTCGGACGGCGGCATCCAGATAAGCATTTCCGGAAACGGTTTTATGGTTGCGGGAACAACACGGATACTTTTTGGTGATACTGCGGCTACAAACGTAATTACAGTTAATTCCGGCTATGGGTTCCTGTACATAACCTGTATCCTTCCGGCGCATACACCGGGAACCGTGGACGTGACCGTCATTAACCCCGGCGGCACCCTGTGCACAAAACCGTCAGCCTTCACCTATGTGAAAACGGAAACTCAACCGCCGCAGATTACGTATCTCTCCCCGGATACAGGTTCCGAATCCGGCGGCATCACCATAACCCTGAACGGCGACGGTTTCCAGACGCAGGGAACGACACAGGTCCTGTTTGAAAAGGCAGCGGCTACAGAGGTTCACGTTTTCAGTTATGGATACGGCAGCCGTTATGTATCCTGCAAACTGCCGCCCCACCCCCCCGGAACAGTGGATGTAACCATCATCAATCCCGATGGAGGCACCGGCACAAAATCCGAAGCATTCACTTATCTGGAAGAGGCCGCCGAGGGGGAGCAGCAGCTTCCTCATGCGGCGGATTTAAATGCCGACTGGCGTCTCGATATAAGTGAAACGATTGCGTACTTGTTCGGGTGGCAGCAAGGCGGCAACTCAATCGCCTGGGCCATACGCGCCGCTTACTTGTGGCAGAACGGAGAACGCTATACCTATGATGAGTTTCAGGCGCCGCCGCTCTGCTGGATATTAATGCCCTGACACGCGGACAGCGGTCGTCCGAAGCCTATTCCGTAGGCAACACCCTATGGCATCGCGGTAGAGGACGGACAGTGGGAACACGGCAGGAGCGCGATGGTATTCGCCCGCGTATTGACCAGGCTGACACAGGCGTCCATAACGGTTCCCTGAACAATCATACAGTCTGGAAAACCCAAAGCAGGCAGCCCCTTGGTGATGGCACTCTTGGAGGGACACGCCATCGTCGCCCGTTCCGGAAGGAACGGAACCGGGCCTGCGGATTCGCTCTCTTCCCTGATAAAGGCCAGTTGGCTGAACACGGCATAGGCTTCCGGCCGCCATTCAGGAAGCTTTACGGAAAGCACCAGACCTGTATAATCCCCCGTCGACTGTATGACGCCCAGTCGTTCCCACCTCCAGCCTCCCGGGCCGGTACCGTCACGGCCTGAGGAAACAAATGCTCCGGCTGGTGCCCCCGTGACCCGGAGGTGGATTTCGGCGGCAGGGACGGTATACCCCCGTCCCTCTATGGTGCGTTCAAGGTAAACGGCATACACACCGGGCGGTGCTTCAAGGCATGCCGCCAGGTCGTCCCCCCGGGCTGCCTCTGGGTGGGCACGAAAGATAGCCGCCATCCGATATGTCCCGGCGGCCATATAAACCCCGTGTGACCAGTTGC
>JAKJCY010000166.1 GCA_022706235.1 Candidatus Hydrogenedentota bacterium
TGCTGGGCCTGTTCTATTTCGTGGTGGATGTGCTTCAGTTGCGCTGGTGGACCGCCCCCTTCCTATGGATAGGGGTGAATCCGCTGACGATCTATCTCGCCAGAAACCTGGTCGAATTCAACAAGATTTCGGAACGTTTCGTCGGGGGCAGCGTTGCCGCATGGGCCGGCGAGGACGGCGGCTACTTGCTGAAGATGTGCGTGTCCCTCTTCCTGTCCCTGCTTTTCGTATGGTACCTGAACAGGAAACGGATTTATCTGCGCCTGTAACGTGCTATCCCGACGCGTCGGGGCTACTTGTACGGAGAAACAATTTTGTAGGCAGGGTGGAGCGGAACACAACAATTTATACTCTTATTTTACCTGCACCCAAGGTATACGTCCTCCGCTAGAGAGACATAAAGTATCCCAAGCGGAACCTGCCTTTGAGTCTCAACGCGTACGTCGTGAAGGCGGGTTACGCTTTGCCCCATGCATGTCCCAAGCACTTGTAATTCTTTGCAGGCTTATATAGAAATGAGCGGCATAGCACATGGTTCCGCTCCACTCGGCCTACAAGAATTAACTTCAGACTTCTTGAACTCGACCGGGTTTAATAAAAATATTTCGGAATTCATGTTGGCGCTTTTTTTACAGTCCTCTTCGTATGGGCCGCAAGAAAGGGACAGACAACGAAATAGCCAATGTTAGCAAAGCACTTGTATCTTTGGGTTAATCGTGGCTATTTCGTCATCAGTCCCTTTTTGCTCCGTTTATTTTGTTTGTTACGAGTGCCATATGCAATTCCGACGAGGTCAGGAAGTGTGGACTTGTTTATAGGTAACAGGTTGAGAATTACGTTTATCAGGAGTCAGTGCAGAGTTTAAATCAACCGGCAAAGTGCGTTATATTTTCCACAAACCGCTTTTTATAACAATGTCGTAACGTAGCGCATACTATAGGGTGCATCGGTGATGGACTTCGTGGCGGTGGATTTTGAAACAGCCAATTACAAACGTACCAGTGCTTGTGCTATCGGACTGGTTGCGGTCGAAAACGGGGTCATTGTTGAGAAGCGTCATTTCTTAATCAGGCCCCCCGAAAACCACTTCGTCTTCACGTACCTTCACGGCATATCTTGGAATGAGGTCAGGCATGAACCCGCTTTTAATGAGATATGGCCGCAGGTATGTGCGATTATTGGCAATCGACCGATAACCGCGCACAACGCCCCCTTCGACACCGCTGTATTACGGGATACGCTTGGATACTATGGCATCACATGCCCCAAGATTTCCTGCGTATGTACTTGTCAGCTTTCACGCCGCATATGGCCTGAACTCCGTTCGCACTCGTTGGATGCTGTCGCCGGTCATTTACACCTGGCCTTGAAACATCATAATGCCGTTTCGGATTCTGAAGTGTGCGCGCAAATCGCCCTGGCGGGTTGTCGAAAGAAAGGGTTCCGGTCCATTGTGGAAGCCGCTGTTGCCTGCCGTCTACGGTACGATTATCTTCTGTAACGGCAGACAGCGACAATATCGAAATTGCGACCTTTGGGACGACTAACCCGGGATCTATACAAAATGTATTTTGCGCAACCCGGAAGGATGAAAGAATCCGTATTCGCGCTGCGGGCGAGGTCTGTTCCGGTTGTTTCAACTGCAACTGTTTCAGCGCTCCGGGGGCCGTTTATGTCTGCCGGGTCGTGCTGTCCCGCGGCTTGCGCCCCGCAACCCGAGCGCCAGGATAACCAGGGCCAGGAAGGCCGCGCTGTGAAGCGGGAGTTTCACATCCACGTGCACAACAATCTCCGGGGTTTGGGCTTGCCCTGTTGCATCAGTCGCCCGGCATTGGTATCGTCCTGCGTGCGCCTTTGTCACCGGCACAAGTATCAGCGTACTTTCTAAAGCATCCGGTAACGGTTGAAAGGACTTCTCAAACGCGGAATGGTACCAGCGGTACTGTATCGCGCCGATACTGTTAACGGGCGTTACGGTCAACTCAACACGGTCCCCTGAAAGGGCATACACGGGATTTGAACCTGTATACAACAGGTCAAACAGGGATGGCGTCTCGCCTTCGCCTTCGGCTGGCGTCTCTCCCTCGCCTTCAACAGGTATTTCGCCTTCACCTTCAACAGGCGTTTCGCCTTCTCCTTCGGCCGGCATTTCGCCTTCTCCTTCCGCAGGCGGCTCTCCTTCTCCTTCAACGACTAATTCGCCCTCACCTTCAATGGGAATTTCACCTTCACCTTCGACAGGTGCTTCTCCCTCGCCTTCAAAAGTCGTTTCGCCTTCACCCTCGGATGGGGTTTCACCTTCGCCTTCGACAGGTGCTTCCCCCTCGCCTTCAATGGCTGGTTCGCCCTCTCCCTCGGATGGAATTTCACCTTCACCTTCGACTGGTACTTCGCCTTCAGTAGTCATGCCATAGGTGAGATATGCACCCCAAGTCTCATCGGTGGAGACGGGCGCGGTGTCTCCCTGGAGCAGGGCGGGAAAGGAATCCCACAGGAAGGGCACATAGAAACCATCACCGGCACCGCCCTGTATGTATCCTGGCACGGAGGCATTGGTATCCACCTGCCACGCCAGGTAATAGTCACCCGCAACCAGATCAAGGGAAGCGGGGACGCCCGCCGTAATCGGCAGGGTCAACCAGTTCTTTTCCGCCGTGTTAGCGACGGTTCCACTTTCCCACACCCGTGCGGGCGGGTTGGATGTCGTGTAGAGGGCAAGGCGCACATTGCCTGTGGCGGTGTGGGAATACAAGGAGACGCTGTTGACGGCGCCCGTTTCGGGCAGGCTGATGCGCATACCTTTAATGAACGATTTTTGTGACAAGGCCACCCGCACGACCGGCCGGGAACTGGTACTTGCCTGTTGTGTGCCGAAGTGGGCATATCCCTGTTCCGGAACGCCTGCCACACTTAAAATGTTCTTTTCCGTATTTGTTGTTAATGCCACGGTTCCCACACGCGTAGGCGTACTGTTGCCTTTGCCAAGAGTGACCTTGACCACCCGCCCCGGATTGCTGTACGTTCCAAACCATGCAAGGTTGGCGGCGGTGTCCGCCACTGCCGCCCATAGTCCTCCCTCTCCGCTATTCAATGTCAGTGCATCAACCCGCACAGGCGGATTATTTCCTTCGCCCAAGGCTACCTTCACGATTTTTCCCGGCGTTGTATTGGTGCCGAAATAGGCATAGCCCCTGTCCGAATCAATCACGGCACAGCGCAGGTTGTTTTCTCCGGTATTCAAGGTTACTGCACCGACCCGTGCAGGTCCCGAACCGGCAGCACCTAACGCCACCTTGACGACACGGCCCGGTTCGGTATAGGTGCCGAAATAGGCATAGCTCCGCTCCGGGTCAATGACAGCGCACAGCAACCGGTCTTCCCCCGCGAAGCAGGTTAGCGGAGGCCCCACCTCCTCAAAGGCTCTTGCCGGATTGACATCCACTTTCAGGACCTGTCCCGGGCTGGTATCCGTTCCGAAATAGACATAGCCGTTTACCGTGTCGATAAGGGCACTTCGGGGCAGATTTCCGCTCAAGCCTAGGCCGCCTGTTCTCGGAAAATAACTCAGGCTTAAATTTACTTTTACCACCCGTCCCGGAGTATCTGTATTCACACCGAAATAGGCAAACTGATTTTCGGGGTCTATGACGCCACACATCAGATCGTTTTCAGTGGTATTCATGGTGCTGGAACCCATATACGAAGGCGGGGTTACACTTACGCCCAGCCTGATTTTTTCCACACGGCCGGGGTCGGCGCTTGTCCCGTAATAGGCCACCCCATTTACCGTGTCCAGGACTGCGCTCCACGGATCATTTCCAGAGCCAGGAATACTTGCGCTGTCCATGCGGCGCATGCCACCATCCGGATAAACAGGGGTGCCGGCAACGGTGTTCCCTGTGGTTCCGGCGGCCATGGCTATCCCTGAAATGAATACAGCAACTAATACAAGTAACAGGACACAAGTTTTGTTGAACAGGGCATACGGTTTGCGTTGCATAGTATTCTCCTTCCTCTCTCTACAGGTACATGAATCCATTAACCTATTCCATTCTACCATAGGTGCGCGAAATGATGTCGACCTTTGCGAGGTATCTTTTTGCCCCTCGTTGACCCTTTAGTGCGAATTGTTGTACCATGACCTTTACGATAGGTACTATGCGCTTCTGCGGCTTTTTGTTTCAACTGTCAAGGAGTACTACTCATGTCGCTCATCTCTAAGAAACACTTGTACAGGGCCTGCGGGCTTACTGTTGTGCCTGCACTTGTTGTCTTTCTGGCATTTTCCAGCGCCGTTTTTGCGCAAACCCTTGTCAATCCCTATGAAGGCATAGACTGGGGAACCATTAATCAGTACAAAGCGAATCTGCATACCCACTCCCTTGAAAGCGACGGCGCTCTCACGCCCGGTCAAGCCATTGATGAATATGCGAACCGGGACTATGACATCCTCGCCCTGACGGATCATCGTAAGTGCACGTATCCTTGGGAGGACTGGGGCCGCGATCCCGTTGCCTTGGGCATGCTGGATATTCCCGGCTGCGAATTTTCGAACCACAACCATTTAAATGGATTCTTCATAGACTATACCACCAATCCGAACACGGAAGTAGAATCCCTAACTGAAATTGCCGCCCAGGGCGGGCTTGCCCATCTGAACCACCCGGGCAATTACTGGAATCCCGATTCGGCGGGGAACGTTCCCGATGAGGTCATCCGGAAATATATCGCCTGGTTTTCCGACTTTCCGCCAAGTGTGCTCATGGGCATGGAGGTCATCAATAAAACCAACCTGCATCCGGAAGATGAAAAACTTTGGGACGCGTTACTGGGTGTTATGATGCCGGAACGGCCGGTGTGGGGATTCGCCAATGATGACATGCATGGTCCCTGGCTGGGACCGGTTCGTCTTGTGGAAGTGTCCTGGGAGACTTTTCTGGCGGGAAGCCTTGACGCAACCGCCATACGCAACGCGATGCTGAACGGCAGTTTCTTTTTCAGTACCTGCGCTACCCAACTTGACCCTGGCTTTTGGGACGTCAACCAGGTACCGAAGATTACGGAAATTCTCCATGATGAGGAATCAGGAACGATTAGCATCAGCGCAATTTCCGGTGGTGCGCCCCTGCCTGAGAGTGATTACAAGTGGATATCCATGGGTGAGGTGGTTCAGACCGGCCGGGTTCTCGACTATAGAAATACGGACGGTGTAGGCAATTATGTCCGGGCGGAATTGGAAGGTACGGGCGGCACCACGTACACGAATCCTTTTGGTATTATTCGGGACGACGGCAGGCTGGTGGTTTATGTCAGCCCTGCTGATGCCATATATGCCGGGGCAAAATGGAAAATTGAAGGCGCTGCCGCCTGGCATGAACATGCCGATACAGTACAGCTGGCGCCGGGGAATTATAAAGTGATATTCGGTCGCGCCGATTCTTATCAAACGCCGGTTCCGATTACTGTGACCGTTACTGCAAACAAGACCACGCTGGTTACCTCCGCTCAGGGCGCGCAGTACGTGTATGACCCCGCAATGACACTGCCTGCGGGAGGCGGTATTGCCCTGGCGCTGTCGGGTCTGGCCCTGCTGCTGGCGGGTGTCCGGCGCGCCAACCACAGGCACACTGCGTAAGCCTTTGCCCCTGAAGCCTGGTGTTTACAACCGGGCTTCAGACCGTGTTAAAAACAGAAGAGCCCGGAACGCGTTCGTTCCGGGCTCGTTGTATGAGACAGACTCTTTTACAGGACCCTGGGCGCCTGTTTGCCTTCCGGTGTTATATCCGGACGGCAAACGCCCCTGGCCAAAGCAAATAGACTATCCCTGCCGCACTTTGTAGCGGGGATTGGTTTTATTAATGACATAAACACGACCTTTCCGGCGCACGATTTTGCACCCGGGATGCCGCGTCTTGGCGGTTTTTAGCGATGATAATACGCGCATGACAATAACTCCCTGAAATTATGGTTGTGCTTTCACTCTTGAAACAATACACCCCCATGCGCCCCCTTATTGAAAGCGTATCATACAAAAAGGGCGGGGCGAATGTCAAACAGTGTACCCCGTTTTGCGCCGGAGCAGGGAGGCTACCCTGAAAATGCCGCCGGACCGTCCTTCTAAACGGGCGGTCCGGCGGGTATATCCTTGCCCGGGATTTCGTTATTTACCTTGGGGTACCTCGCTTAGGGGAATGCCGAGCGCATCAGCAACCCCTTTCCCATAGGCGGGATCCGCTTTCAGGCAGTTGCCAATGTGGCGTATCTTGATTTCCCGGGGTGCATCGCCCATGGCGCGGGCGGTGTTGCCGAAGAGGGCGTCCTGCTGGGCGGGCGTCATCAGCCGGAACAGTTTGCCGGGCTGCGTGTAATAGTCATCGTCATCTTCGCGATAGTTCCAGTGGTCCGCCGCGCCGTCGAGCGCCAGGGGCGGTTCTTTGAATTCCGGCTGTTCCCGCCAGTCGCCGTAACTGTTGGGCTCATAGCCCCGCGTGCTGCCATAGTTGCCGTCCACGCGCATGGCGCCGTCACGATGATAGCTGTGGAAGGGGCAACGGGCGGCGTTGACGGGAATCAGGTGGTGATTCACGCCCAGGCGGTATCGTTGCGCGTCACCGTAAGAGAAGAGGCGTCCCTGTAGCATCTTGTCAGGGGAAAACCCGATGCCGGGCACCACATTGGCCGGATTGAAGGCGGCCTGTTCCACATCGGCGAAATAGTTTTCCGGGTTGCGGTTAAGTTCCAGTACGCCCACCTCGATGAGCGGATAGTCACCGTGGTACCAGACCTTGGTCAGGTCGAAGGGATGATAAGGGCATGTCGCCGCCTCTTTTTCCGGCATGACTTGGATATACAGGGTCCAGCGGGGGAAGTCACCCTTCTCGATGCTTTCATAGAGGTCGCACTGGTGGCTTTCCCGGTCCTTGCCGATAATGGCCTCCGCTTCCGCATCGGTCAGGTTCTTGATGCCCTGCTGGGTGCGCAGGTGGAACTTGACCCAGAATCGCTCGTTCTTGGCATTAATCATGCTAAAGGTGTGGCTTCCGAACCCGTGCATGTGCCGGTAGGAGGCGGGGATGCCCCGGTCGCTCATGACCACGGTAACCTGGTGCAGCGCCTCGGGCAGGGAGGTCCAGAAATCCCAGTTGTTCAGGGCGCTGCGCAGGTTGGTGCGCGGGTCGCGCTTGACGGCGTGATTGAGGTCGGGGAACTTCAGCGGGTCGCGCAGGAAGAAAACGGGCGTATTGTTGCCGACCAGGTCCCAGTTGCCTTCTTCCGTGTAGAATTTCGTGGCGAAACCGCGAATATCACGTTCCGCATCAGCGGCGCCCCGTTCGCCCGCCACGGTGGAAAATCGGGTAAAAGTCTCCGTTTTCTTGCCGATTTCGGAAAAAATCTTTGCCCGGGTATAGCGTGTAATATCGTGGGTCACGGTAAAAGTGCCGAAGGCGCCGGAACCTTTGGCGTGCATGCGCCGTTCCGGGATGACCTCCCGGTCGAAGTGGGCGAGTTTTTCGAGGAACCAGACGTCCTGCAGCAGTTGCGGGCCCCGTGGTCCTGCCGTCAGCACGTTCTGATTGTCGGGCACCGGTGCGCCCCCGTTTGTTGTCAGTCTGGGTTTCTTGGAATCGTCCATGGTACTCCTCCTGTTCTGGTTGTGGCGTTACACGCCTTACAGTATGGTTTAGAAGCGTGCACTCCCGCTTCCCTCAGTAAACGTGTCATGCGTCCCGTTTGTGACGGGGCGCTTCTTTCTTCCTTTGTTCCTTCTTTTCGCATGCCACGCAAATACCCTTGACCTCCAGGTGTTGAGACAACGGGACACCGAGATCTTGAGCCTCCCGCGGCAAGGGCAGCGCTGCCAGAACTTCGGAGGTAAAATCACGTATCATGCCACATCGCACACAGGTAAAATGATGGTGCGGGCCCCGGTTGGCGTCAAAGCGCAGATGTTCCCCGCTTGTGCCCACCACCGCAAGCAGCCCGTGTGCGGCCAACAATTTCAAGTTACGGTATACAGTGTCGAGGGAGATGGTAGGAATGCGTTTCTTGACGCGCTTATGTACGGTTACCGCGTCCGGGTGTTCGTCCGTGGAAACGGCTACCCGGAAGATTTCCATACGCTGATAGGTGACTTTAAGCCCCCTGTCCCGGCATTCCCGGGCAAAGGCATCCATAGAATCTTTTGAACCGTCTTTCTCCATTTTAAGAATAATTCCTAAATACAAGTGTATCATAAGTTCCATGCGAAATCAAGCGAGGCGTTACAGCACCGCAGGAGGTGCATTGCACCGTCACGGTATGCTATAACCCTGTTTTCAGCGTATGAACGTTCAATTACTGGAGTATTACCCGTGAAACAGACCTCTGTCACGTTGCTTTTTGCTGTGTCGGCCTGTTGTTTCTCCGTGTACGGGACGGAAGAACTGGTCGTGCTCACGTATAACATTCACCATGCGGAAGGCATGGACGGTCTTGTGGACCTTGATCGCATTGTATCCATTATCAAGGATGCCGGGCCGGATGTGGTCTGTCTCCAGGAAGTGGACCGTGGATTGCCCAGGACGGGCGGCCTGGATTTTCCCGCGTTGCTGGCAGAAAAACTGGGGATGCAGGCGTTTTTCGAGCCCAACTATCGGTTTGACGGCGGGGAGTATGGCAATGCCCTATTGACGCGGCTGCCGGTTGCCGGACATCATAACCAGGCCTTGCCCAATCCCGTTAATGCCGAGCCCCGCGGCTGTCTCACCGTAACCGTGTCGTGGAACGGGCTGGCCATAGACGTGAAAAATACCCATCTGGGCCTAAATGGCCAGGAGCGGTTGGCCCAGGCGGAAGCGATTGTCGCCACCCTGGGCGATACCCCGGTGATTCTCGCCGGCGACATGAATGAAAACCTTACGGCTCCGGCCATGCAACGGCTGACGGTCAGGCTGAAGGATACCCTGGTAAAGGGGGAGAATACCCCGACCGGTACCGTGCCGTCAACGGCCCCGCGCCGCAGAATTGATTACATCCTGACATCTTCACTACTTGAGCCGGCGTCCTCCACGATATTCCGTAACGATGCCACAGCCGTCGCCTCGGACCATCTTCCGTACCGGGTGGTTTTGCGCAAAGTTGCGGTGCAGGACTGACGCCCGCGAAAGGCGGATGCCGCCTTAAAAGCGCTCCGCCGGCATAACAGCGGGAAGATTTTCGCATAATTTGCCAGGCAAATCGGTGCGATCTGTTATGTATGTTTACCGCCTGCCTTGGCATGGCCTCTTATCCGGCGTGGCCGTTTTTTTTGTATTACTGCGAATATGGTATCCCGGCTTTGAATCAGATACTATATTATGAGAGAATAGGGCCTTATACTGGCGTATTAACCAAATTATTTCCCGGCTGAGAAGTGAATTGGAGGTTGGTTGAATATCGATACTGATGCACAGGACGGCATTTCATCCGCTGTAACCATGCCTGTAATCAAACGTAAGCCCCCGATTATTATCCGGGTGGCGCTGGGTGTCTTTATTATTCTTATAGGAGTTGCCGGTAAGTTATGGCTGACCTCGCTGCGGGAACCGCCACCACTTGCGGAATTGCCTCCGCTCAAAGTCCATGTGGAGGTAAAAGCCGCGTATCCTGAAGACTGCCCTGTTATTATTTCCGGTTATGGCGAGGTGCATGCGCTGGCTTCGGTCGCGGTGACTCCGAAGGTCGCCGGGGAAGTGACCTACGTGCACCCTGACCTGGAAGTGGGCAAAGTCATCCAGGACGGCGAACTGCTGTACCGCATTGACCAGCGTGACTATCTTGCCGCGCAGGCCCAGGGCCGGGCGCAGATTGAACGCCTGGAGATTTTGGTTCAGGGACTGAAACAGCAATATGAAAGCGACTCGAA
>JAKJCY010000167.1 GCA_022706235.1 Candidatus Hydrogenedentota bacterium
AACGGGCGTTTTGTCTCCACTGGAAGATAACTCGTCCCGGCGTTTGCCTGAGGGGGAATTTCTGGAAAGTCAGCCTGTTCCTTTCCTTGAGCGAATTCATTCTGAAACCTTTCCTCCAGCGGGGATATGGTACAATAAAACTACGCGGGAAAAACGATATTGTTTTTGAAGTTGCATGTATGGAAGGTCCCCGGGAATTATGCTGGTAATGGTAATAGGCGCCAAGGGTCAGCTGGGCACAGCCCTGTGCTCCGCGTTTCAGGATGGTGAAGTGATACAAGTGGATAAGGATACAGCCACCTATGCGGTTGATATCCGAGACCGGGGTGCTGTGCAGGCCTGTATGGATGGACTCAAGCCCGACCTGGTAATCAATACGGCCGCTGAACATGAATTAAAGGTTTGCGAGGCGCATCCCGACCATTCGTTCTCCGTTAATGTCTCCGGTGCCCTGTGGGTGGCCCGGGCCTGCCGCGCCGTAAATGCCCGGCTGGTTCATATCAGTACGGATTACGTGTTTGGCGGCGACTCCGCAAGAAGGACCGTTCCCTACTGCGAAACGGATTGTCCCAATCCACTGAATGTCTATGCCGCCGGCAAACTGGCCTCCGAGCATCTGGTTGCAGTGAACTGCGAGAACCATATCATTGTGCGCACGGCGGCTTTGTACGGTCTGGCGCCGTGTCGCGGCAAGGGGGGACGTAACTTTGTGGAAACCATGCTTGCCCGGGCCGCTGCCGGCGGCGAAATCCGGGTGGTGGACGACGAATTTACCACACCCACCTATACTGCCGCACTGGCGCGGCAAATCAAAGTGCTGGCGGAATGCGCGGCGCCGGGTCTTTACCATGCCACCTGCGGCGGCGCCTGTTCCTGGTATGAATTCGCGGAAGCTATCTTTGAAGAAATGGGTATACAGGCAAATCTGGTGAAATCTAAAAGCCTGGAGTTTCAATCAGAAGTTAGACGTCCCACCTACACCGTTCTTGAAAACAGGCATGCACGGGAGGCCGGGCTGGACGTCATGCCTTCGTGGCGTGATGCATTAAAAGACTATACGGCCGCGCGCCGCAGAGCGGCGGACGCAGCCGTATAGGCGTATTCTCTTGCTGGCTCTTATGCCGGTTCTTTGACGTCGGGAATGCTGGCCCGGCCTTTTTCAAGGATTTCCTCATCCAAATCATAATCCTGCAAATCGCCGCGCAGGTAAGCGTCATAAGCGGTCAAATCAAAATGGCCGTGGCCACTGAGATTGAAGAGGATGGTCTTCTTTTCTCCGGATTCCCGGCACCGTACAGCCTCATCCATGGCCGCGCAAATAGCGTGTGAAGATTCCGGCGCGGGAAGGATACCTTCGCATTTGGCAAAGATCAGGCTGGCCTTGAAGCAAGGGTTCTGATACAGCGAAATGGCTTCAATGACGCCTTCATGGACCAACTGGGCCACCGTTCGCGCCACCCCATGATACCGCAGGCCGCCGGCATGAATGCCGGGCGGCACAAAGTTATGACCCAGAGTGTACTGTTTCATCAATGGCGTCATCTTACCCGTGTCGCCGTAATCATAGACATAGGGTCCGCGTGTCAGAGTAGGACAAGCCGCCGGTTCCACTCCAACCAGCCTGGTTTTGAGATTCTTTTTTAATTTGTCCTGAACAAAAGGAAAGGCAATTCCGGCGAAATTTGAGCCGCCGCCGACACAACCGATAACCACATCGGGATACTCGCCCACGCTGTCTAACTGCAGTTTGGCTTCCTCACCAATAATCGTCTGGTGCAGGCACACATGGTTAAGTACGCTGCCGAGACTGTATTTAATTTTGCCCCCGCTGGTAACGGCCACTTCGACGGCTTCGGAAATGGCCATGCCCAGGCTACCCGTCGTTCCGGGATTTTCTTTCTGCATACGCCTGCCGATTTCCGTCGTGTCACTTGGACTGGCGATTACAGACGCGCCATAGGCTTCCATAAAACTCTTACGGTAGGGTTTCTGCTCGAAACTGACACGAACCATGTAGACTTTGCACGCCATTTCATACATGGAGCAGGCGATTGACAGCGCCGTACCCCACTGCCCGGCCCCTGTTTCGGTGCTCAGGGAATGCACACCTTCCTGGAGATTGTAATAGGCCTGCGCAATGGCGGTATTGATTTTATGACTGCCCGAAGGGGTCACGCTTTCATTCTTATAGTATATTTTGGCGGGCGTTTTCAGCGCCTCTTCGAGACGGTAGGCCCTGCGAAGCGGCGTGGGCCGGTACATCAGATACCGGTCCATGACTTCACCGGGAATGGAAATAGTTGGCGCCGTAGTCATCTCCTGCTCAATCAGCCCCATGGGAAAGATGGCGGCTAAGTCTTCAGGGCCCACAGGCTGTTGGGTCGCCGGGTGCAACACGGGCGTAGGGGTGGAGGGCATGTCCGGAAGAACGTTATACCAGGCATCCGGCATTTTTTTTGCATCCAGCGAAATAGCGTATTCTCGCATTGAAGGACTTCCTTTCCGTTACAGGATTGTTTTGTCAGCAGGGATCCCATCCCTGTAATTTGGATTCTGGCGTGTTTTCGCAAACTACACAGGCTGCCCTTGTGGCAGTCGTAAGGTAAACAGGCCGACAGTAAAACAACGATTATAACTATTTCATGCGCTCAGGAAGCGCTCTTACATAAAAATTACACCACTGTTACTTACCGATTAAGGCGTTATTATGCCTTTTTGGTGGTCTGGAATTCCAGTGTTTCGACCTCTACCGTCATAAAGTAAAGGATCACTCAGCGGGCGTTATTAGACGCCACCACTTACATTTGTGCTTGATTGGCGGTGTCAACCGGTTCCGGAACACTGGCGGACATTGTGTCCCGGAGTTTCTCCAGAACTTGCAGCACCTGCACATTCATTTGTGCTACAACCCCCAGGTCGTTACGATTGCGGATTTCTTTCGCGTATAATTCAACGCATTGACGCGCCAGGGACACTGACTGGTCCAACAGTGGCACGATGGCGCGCTTCGCTTCCGGCACACCCGACTTCAGCGCTGTTTCCTGAAAAACGCGATAGGCGTCATTGAGGGAAAGCATGGCTTCCAGGTAGTGGCTGCGCATGCGCAGACGATTCAACAACAGCGCAGCCCAATACTGGCCTTGCGCATCTAGTCCGGGCGCCACAAGTCCCACTGTCGCCAGCGCCTCGCGATCCTTTTCAAGGAAAGCCCGCTGTTCCGCCGCGATTTCCCCTGCCCGTTTTACCGTATGCAGCCAGGCCGGTGTTTCCAGCGCGGCGGTATCCTCCGGGAAGGCCGGAACGCCCAGAGGCATCCATCCTGCCCCAAGGAGCATGGGCCGATCGTCATAGGCATTTGCCGGGGGCGTATGAACCGCCCCGCCGTCATAGGCCAAATAAGTATCTTTAAGGGCGGTCGCGTCTTGACCGTATAAACGTTGAACATAGGTTCCATAGAACTGGTCCGCCGTCAAGGCCGGGTTCCAGCAAAACTCCGCCAGATAGCGAATGTTATGTTCAACACCGGACAACTTCCAGCCGAGCAGAGTCACGGCCTCCACGCCGTATTCAGCACATTTACGATACATCTGTTCCTGCCAGGTAACGCGCCACTGGGGAAACCACTGCTCACCGTCGAATTCCCACCAGTCGATCATCCAGGTGGGTCGTCCCTGCTGGGCGGGCTGGTAATAGTCCAATTGCCCGTTCAGGGTCTGATCCGGCGCGTAGGTATTCAGCGAGGCGAAGCGTATTTCCGGGGGGTAGTCCGGATGTATACCGGGGAAAAGGTGTTGCACAAACCAGCCGCCGGTGGCGATGCAGGCCTGTTCTTCCGGCAACAGGCGGACGGCCACATCGCGAAAATGATAAGCGTAGTCGATATCGCCGCTATGGGTTTCCAGCGGCGTCCAGCGCGCATATTCGGCACGCATCTCCACGGCGCCCGGTTCGCGGCCCACCGGACGGCCCAGCACGCCGCGGGCTTCCGATTGCCACATCCAATAGTAATCCGATTGCGGATAGGTTTCCACAAGAGAACGATACCGTTGCAGGGAGATTTCTATATTTTCGGGGCGTAGCGGGTCCAAGCAGTTCTGGCCGCCATCGGGCTTGTCCGTCCACTGCACGTTGCCTGCGGCCGGGTGCATCAGTTCAAATCCTACACAGGTCTTCATGCCCCGCCCATGGGCATGGTCCAGTACGGCCCGCATCATCGCCTGAACGGCGTCGGCCTGGGCCGAGGGATCTCCCATATGCTCTACATAAGGTCGGGGGCCAAAAACGGCTTCCCCGCCAAAGACGGTTTCCCCCGCCGCTTCGTTCGTTGGAAATACATCCACCGGCATACCGATACATGCGGGCGCTGCACGGACCCCGTCAACGGTTTCCGTAAAAAAAGCGATGCCGGGATAGAAGTGAAACTGGAGGAAATTGAATTTCATACGGACAGCCCGGTCGATGAGTACCTGGTAGTCTTCCAGATTATAGCCCGACATGCCGCAGAGGAAGTTGTCCCAGGGCAGCAGACCCCGGTACTTGAATACCGGAACCGAGGACGCGTCCAGAGGCTTTATGTAAAAAGGCTGCGGTTCCGGAAGACGTTCACCACTGATTTGGAAATAAGCGCCATAAGATTCCAGAAAATCATATACGCCATAGAGCACTCCGACATCGGCATTTGCGGCGATATAGACGGTTTTATCAGCGCTTTTCAAACTATAGCCCTGGTCAGCGGTGGTTCCTTGCGGAAGCGCGACCAGTCCCGCGGCAACCGCATTGGAAATTCCCGGATGACAGGTGGGCGTGCCGAGCACGACCCGGTATTCCGTAGGTACTGCAGCATCCGTCGTGACCGGGTTTGAAAACATCTTTTTAAAGTAGGCCTGCATCTCTTCAGAGGCATAGGTGTGAATATAGCCCGTATTCTCGCCGTCGTCCAGCAATACGGTCGGGAGGATATCTTCGGCAAAAGCGGACAAACACAACCCCGACATAACGAAAAAGACCAAACGCATCCGGCGTCTCCTCCATAGGTTTATAACTGTGAAATCGGGCGCGGTATGGGAATATTTCATACAAGGGCATCACCTGTTGAGGGCAGTATCCTACCGTAACCGGCGGGAGACTTACAAAAAGGGCTGAAATCAGGCTCAGACGTCAGTGCATGCTAAGTGAGGAGGAATGAACGGCTGCCAGATGCGGGTCGGTACGGGATATGCTCCCGACCAAATCCGACAAATGTATTTTAAGACTGGGTTTTCTGGCAATAGGGCAAACGGGATTCCGGGTTCTCCTGAAGGGATTTCTAGCCGAAGCCTTAATCGTGTCCCGGTATTTCCTCGGTGTCGGCATATCGGTTCATGATGGCCCGAAACGCTTTTTCTGTGTGCAGAAAGGCGTCCACAACCGCAGGATCAAAATGAGATCCGTTGCTTTCACAGATGATTTTTCTCGCTTCTGCATGGGACATGGGCGGCTTGTAGGAACGTTTCGCCCGCAGCGCGTCATAGACGTCGGCCAGCGCCATCAATCTTGCTGACAGGGGAATTTCCTCCCCCTTCAGGCCATCGGGATAGCCCGTGCCGTCCCACCGCTCATGATGTGACCTGGCCACCTCTTTGGCGAAACGCAGGAAGGACATGTCCTGGGTTACTCCGGACATTTCTTCCGATTGTTTTAGAACCTCATACCCGCGAATGGTATGAATCTTCATCTTTTCGAATTCTTCCTCGGAAAGTTTTCCGGGTTTTAATAAAATAGTGTCAGGTACACCGACTTTGCCCGCATCATGCAGGGGGGCGCTTTTAAAAAGAGCGTCTATGTCGTCCTCTTTCAGTTGGTTCCGGAAACGGGGCAGCCTGCTCAGGTATTCGGCCAGAATGCGCACGAAATGCTGGGTACGCACGATATGTTTGCCTGTTTCCGGATCCCGGGTTTCCGCGATGGAAACCAGCCCGAGCAGGGCGCAGTCTTGTGAAATCGCCAGTCTGCGGGTCTGTTCCAGGATATATCGTTCTTCGCTGCGCAGGCGCACCAGGGTTAACAGTGCGCATCCCGCCAGCAAAGTGTTTATTCCCGGCACCGGCGAGCAATAGATTCCCCAACGGTTGAAAAGGTACCAAAATCCAAAGGCCAGCGAGGTTGCTGCGCCGCCGGTCATCAGCGCACCCAGCGTGACGGGTGCCCATGCCATCAGAATGGTGACCAGGAAGCCCGAAAGCAGCACCGTGATAACCTGGATTGCCTTACTCCAGCCCGGTTCCACGACAAAGTCCCTGCGCAGCAGGGTATCCGCGGTCATGGCATGCAGATCGATTCCCGGGCAGGCACGCATGTTGGGCGTTGCATGCATGTCATTCAAACCGCTCGCGGAGGATCCGATGAATACGATTTTTCCCTTGAGGTCACCCGATTCTGTGCGCCCTTCAAGAAGGTCGATCGCTGAAATATGGTTAAACCGGTCCGGCGGTTCCACGCGAAAGGGAAGCAGCAAGTTCCCCTGATAATCGGTGGGGATGACCGTCCTGCCCACACGCAGTTCCAACACCCCCGCCTCGGACCATTGCAGTATCACCTGGTCCATTTCCCAGGCGGCCAGAATCGCGGCAAAAGCGAGGCTGGGTATCCAATTGTCTCCTGACCGCAGGAGCAGCGGTGCCCTCCGGACTTTGCCATCCTGGTCGGGGAGGGCATTGGCGGCTCCGACGAAGTAAGCGGATTGGGAAAGTTCGGGAAGGGGACACACCATGCCGTATCCTTGCGGAAGTTGCGGCGAGCCTGTTGTCCCGGAATTGGAGAGCAGGGCGACATTGAGGGTCTTGCCGCAACTTTCCGGATAGTGTTCCCGGGTTTCGGTGAACATCAGGTCACCGCCCAGCACGACATGGCGCCCCGTCATGATGTTTGCCAGAAAGAGGTCGTTGTCCAATATGCCGTCCGGGGTGTTTCCAAAATCAACGGTAATACCCAGCTCAGACTGATACAAGGCGCTTACTTTTTCCAGGGAAAGACGGTCCGGTTCCGAAAAGAGGAAGTCCACCGCAATGCTGTATGCCCCCAGGTCGGCGCATTTTTGAATCATCTCGGCAATCCGGTAGCGGGGCCAGGGCCATTGTCCCATCCTTGCAAGACTGCGTTCGTCCACATCCACAATGACCACATTCGTAGGGGGAAGGGTTCCACCGAGGAGTCGGACCATTTCATCGTAGCCGGCATATTCGAGGGTGCGAAGCGCGGACGGAGGATACAGCATCAGATAAAGAAAAAACAGTGTGACCACAACCCCGGCAATCACTATCCGGCGCTGTTTAAAACCGCCGCTTTTTTTCTTGGCGGACACCCCCGCGGTCATCCACTTGAAAAAATTGCCTGTTCCAGTGCCCATAACCACATCTTTTGCGCCGTCAACGTTCAGCGTACGACAACTTCAACGCGGCGGTTCAAAGGTTCGTCCACATTATCTTTGGTCGGTACGATTGGCTTGCTCTCGCCGTAGTATTCAATCTGAATGTATTCCTCGAGTACCTCCGCCTTCATCAAAAGTGTTTTCACGGTATCAGCCCTCCTTAAACTTAATTCCATATTGGCCGCCTTGTCACCTACCCGGTCTGTGTGACCGTTCAGGCTGACATCGCGGGAATCACGTTTACGGGCTTCCGCCAGTACCTCTGCCACAAGTCCCTCTGACGCGGGTTTTATTTTCGCGGAACCGGAGTCGAAGTAAATATTAAATCCCCTCGGCGGTAGGGGCATCACCATGAAGGCGTCGCCAAAGGTTTCCTCGATCTCTTTGGTATCGGCCTGACGGGCGTCCGTAAAGGCCTGGTCACCGCCGGGGGCATCCACCGTCTCATTGGCCTTGTTCAGGACAACACTGCCCGCCTTGTTGGTCAGGGTTACTTCGCCGACCTTTCCCTCTGGGTCGGGCACGAGGTAAAAACGCGCTTGCGGCGTGGTCGCGCAGCCGGCTAAAAGCGCGCACAGGCCCATCAGCATACCGAAGGCAACTCTCATTTGGATTTCCCTTCACGCTTCATGGGCTTGGTTTCCGGCACTTCAATAAGCAGCTTCGTGCCGCGCACCGCAGCAATACCCGCCGGCGTTTCCACCTTTGCGGAACCGGGGGCAAGTTTCGCTATCTGTCCGGAAATATAGACAAGCGTGCCCTTGATCATCTTCAGGGTCATTCCCAGGATACCCTCGTCTGGTTTGAAATCAAAGTCTGAAAGGGCCAATTCGCTGTTCGGGCCGAGAGAGAGGGTCGTATCATCGCGCAATACGACACCAATCCCGCCGCCCGCGCCGGTCCTAAGCACGTCCGCCGCGAACAGGCGCAACCCCTTCTCCGCGACGAGTTCCTGTTCCGCGCGCAGGACATGAGCTGCTCCCGCGATATTGGTAATGCTTCCAATCGGTTCCTGCGGCAACTCCGCAGTCAAGGGGAGCGCCGCAAGTATTCCCACCACCGAGAGGAGCAAAAGGGTCCTTTTTGTCATAACAACGGCCCTCAACTTTCGGGTATGAAGATGTGTCAATTAATACACTATGTTCTTGCTGTCATCATACCACAAAATACCCGGCCGTGACGCTTATTCCTTGTGCAAACACGGCCCCACGCCGGGTATACGGATACGCTCCTGTCTGGAGCGTAAGTGCCCGCAGGGATTATCGGGTATGGCGCCTGCCGCTTCGTTTGGCCCTGTATGCCATGCTCGCAAAAAAAAATGGAACCGCCACTCGCACGATTCAGGATTAGATACACCGTTCATGGTTTTTACATGAGCCGGAGGAAATCCTAATTTTGTTTGCCCAGGTGCTGTAATTCATCTTGGATTACCGTTAAACCCCGTCTTACAGATAGGAGCAGATATACTCGGCAATGCCGTTTTCAACACGGATGTCAAACCCGGAGTTACCCGGCACATCGAAAAACGAGCCTGTGGCATAGACCATTTCTTCCGCGTTTTGGGCCATTCGGACGGCGCATGTTCCCGCCGTGATTTCCATCCGTTCCGGGGCATTCGTGTTGAAGTGGTAGGTTCCTGGATAAATGAGGCCTATTGTTTTTTTCGAACCATCGGGAAATTGCAGGGTATGGCTGATCACCTTGCCCTCGAAATAGATATTTGCTTTGCAGTGTACGGTTACATTTTCGAACTGTTCCGGGAGTTGCATGGGTGTCCTTTCTTCTTGAGGTTGCCTGCGCAGGCAGGGTAAAGGCGTTGCCAAAGACCTGCGGCAACGCACGGGAATTCTTAATACAAATGTCGACAGGGATGGTACTTCAACGTTCAGGGACACGTTTTACCAGGTGCCAACAGGAGACGGTCGTCTGAAGGTGCGTGTTCTGTTCGCCCACTGGCTGCAAGGTCACCTGATACCTATCCGGAAAACCGCTGTGCTGATAATCCAAGGGCAGACGGGGGCCGTTTAGCAGGGGGCCGGCCTGGGGTTCATACGATATTCCCGCAAGGGTGGCCTCTTCATCGCCGAACAGGAGGATATTGTCCGCATAGGGTTCCCCGTGAAACATGGGATTGGTGTGGGCATTGACGCCGAGCAGCCAGGGACCGTAAAAAACAGCCGCTTCCACGGGCTGTTCTTCCGGGAGTTCACCCTGTCTGAATACCCGTTTGTTTCGGTCCACAAATCGAAGAACGCAAGCGAGACGGACTTCCATGACGTCCCCCGCCTTCCAGATTCTGCCGTGACCTGCGCTTCGTCCATACGCCTTCAAAAGGGGTTCCTCGTTTCCATCGGAAACCACTTCCGCCTTGGCATCTGAAATGGCTTTCCCATCAACAAGTACGGTCTTCCTAATGCTTTCAGCCCAGTTGGGAACACGAACGGACA
>JAKJCY010000168.1 GCA_022706235.1 Candidatus Hydrogenedentota bacterium
AGCCAATTGTCGTTTCTGCGAGGCGTCTAGATCATCCCGTTCATCTTTGCCGTACGCTGTGATAAATTAAATGCAGTTCACTTCGGGAATATACAGGTATATTATACGCGCACTCCTCCACGCTTGCCCTTGCCGCGCCGTGCCGATGCAAGGCGTATCTTACGGATACCGCCACACCCCCGCATCACCTCGCCTTTGGTCGGCTGATGCAACAAGTCATTTTGGAGATGACGGTACAGATCATCGTCCATCAACTCCGTAACACGACGAGTAAAGAAAGGCGTTTCATAAAATACAAACAACCTACTACACCGTAGTATAACAGGAATGGCCGGCAACTTACCAAAACTATTTCATGAAAACGAAAAAGCTTTTTCAGTTGCCTTGCCAACTGAAAAACTTTGTTGGACTAAACGCTAATCCGACTGGCTCCCACAACCCTGTAATTGGGTGACATCAGAACCCAAGGGGCCTCCAGTAGGCGTACCTTCCTTGGTGCGCCAAAAATACTACCTACGGCGCTTGTGGCAAGAGAGCGCACCAAGGAAGGTACGCCTACTGGAGCGATCACCCACGGCGATAGCCGTTTAGTCCAACAGGGGATTTCTCCGACCGTAGACGTCGTGGTACATGCCATCCTGTCCGGAAACCGTAACGCACGGCACACAATCCGTGGATGCGAAATACATCCGAACCGGTTGGGCACTTCTTTACTTGCTTCCATAGCCTGCCGCACCCGCGCCAGGGCGCGAAAAAGGCTTCGTCATGGCGCGGGAGAATGACATCGGCTGCACCGAACAATTGTTGAATGCTTTTTCAGGCGGCGCTTTCATTGGAAACGTACTTGGGCGCGAAATTTTATTTTGCGAACGTGCGGCATGGACTCCGAATCAGAGTTTACGGCGCGGGGTCGCGAAGTACAACTTCGCTTGCAATGCCGTTACGAAATACAATTTCGTAACGAGCCCTGCCAGACAGTTACCCAAATAAGAATCAAAGCGGTTGAAATATTATAAACACGACTAGGGGATTTGGATTTGTTTAGGCCTCTTGCTTTAAGCCATACAAGGAATTGTATTACTCTATTGCTATGAATCATGCATAAAGGTTTTGTGTATACCTCGGGAGGCGCTGTAATGGACAAAACAGGTCTTACAAGAGCCGAGTTTATAAAAGCCGCATTTTTGGGGGGCTGGGCAATAACAGCGTTTGCCGATGACAAAGGGGAATCCTCGACGAAGGAACCCCCTCCCAATATAATTGTGGTGCTTAGTGACGACCATTGCTTTCGGGGCGTGGGGTATAACAATAGTGCGGTCAAGACGCCGAACCTGGACCGGCTGGGCGTGGAAGGCATTATTTTCGACCGGGCCTATATTGCCACCCCGATATGCGCGTCGAGCCGGGCAAGCCTGCTAACCGGGCTTTTCCCCCAACAGCACGGCGCCATTGCCCTTGACGGGAGTGGTTTCCAAGAGAAGGTAGTCGAAAAGAAAAGCCTGCCTACGGTGGCGCACTTGCTGGCCCAGGCGGGATACGCTACAGCCTTTTGCGGAAAGTCACATCTGGGGCCGCCGCGGGACTACGGTTTTGCCGAAGGGGAAGAGCATATGGACCGTTCTGATGACAGTACGTTCCAATTTGCGGCGCAGTATATTCAAAAGCGGAAGGACAACCCCAAGCCTTTCTTCCTGTGGGTCGCTGCCCGTCAGCCCCATATCCCCCTGGAACCATCAGAAGAATGGTTGAAAGTATATGAGGACGTTGAGATTCCTGTCGATCCCAATTTCCGGGAATCGCCGCCGCAGGAGAGTATCTACAATCAGGGCCTGCCCGGCGAACATTATTACCGTGACAATGAATCCAGGAATAATTACCAGAATCTTCCCGCCGGGCCGCCCCGTTCCAGGGAGCAGATTCAGGAATTCACACGGGCCTATTACGCGGTCATCTCCCGGCTGGACCACCAGATAGGAACACTGGTGGACCAACTCAAAGAGGCGGGTCTATGCGAAAATACCGTGTTTATTTACCTGTCGGACAACGGGTATCACCTGGGCAACCATGGCCTTGGAAACAAAATAACCATGCACGAGGAATCGGTACGCGTGCCCATGCTGCTTCACTGGCCCCGGCTCGCAAACAAGGGTGTGCGGAACCCGAACCTTGTATCGTCCCTTGACTTACTTCCTACCTTGCTGGATCTCGCGGGGGCGCCCGTGCCGGAAGGATTGCCCGGGGTGTCGCTGCGGCCATTCCTGGAAGATGCTTCCGGGCCATCCCGCCCTTATGTTGTTAGCGAGTGTGTCGGCGTGGGTGGCAAACGGGGTATGGGCCACCGTATGGTGCGCACGGAACGCTGTAAATATGTGTTGACGGACACCAACGAAGAGGCGCTTTTTGACGAAGAGGCGGATCCGTATGAGCTGGTCAATCGTGCGGGGGACGGGAAAAATCAAACGGTTCTTAACAAAATGCGCGGTTATATGATGGATTGGATGCGCCTTTCGGGGGACACACACCAGCCGCCTTCCGGCGTATAAATGGCCGCAAGCAGGATTTACGGTAACCCGGACTGGAAGACCTTGTTCCGCAGCGGAATAGTGTGTTCAACGTTTCGCGTACCAGTATACGACGCTCCGGTATTCCGCGATATGGCGGTTGGCTTCGCCGTGTTCAATGACGAAATCCATCGTGTCGTCGAAGGATACGGGATCGCTGAAATGACAGCGGAATGCGGCCGCGCGCATGGTCCTGGAGGTGGTTCCATATACGGGGAAACCATGGGAAGGAAGCGCTTCCGGACCGTTCAGGCGGCCTTCCAGCGCATACCAGCCGCAGTTGAAATAGTCTTCCGAGCCTGTACCGTGGATGCGTAGTTCACCGTCAATGGTCCAGCGGTCATCTCCTTCCAGCCAGAAAGGCAGTCCATGGGGGCCTTCCGTGACCAGGTAGGCGCCCGCCACATGTCCCCCACCGGATGTTTGAAGGAACGGATGATAGACGCCGGGAACGGTGGGCGTACTTTCATTATACTGCGCCCGGAGCATGCCAAACTCCTCTATCGGCGCATTCAGCGGCGACTGGTATAGCGTCAGTTTCCCTTCCACGGGGAGAATGCTGTGAATCCGCAAGGTGCATTCCCCGGTATACACAAAAGGTACCCGGTTATGGTAAATATCCCCCGCCCTTCCGAACAGGAGCGATTCAAAGGGCTTCGGCCTGAAGGCCTGGCCCAGAAAGAACGCCAGCGGCAGGCGTATCGTGTTTTCCGGCGCATTGGCGAAAGCAATTTCTATCTGGCTTCGGTTGACAGCGGCGTCGTCCAGGCCCTCCAGGGTCATGCCGTGCACCAGCATGGGCGATTCAGCCTTGAGCGTATGGGAGAAGAGTACAGGGTCACTGCCGGCGGGACGGTGGACCAGCGGGATTTCGACGGCGGTCCCTGTCTTGATGAGGTCCCCCAGCGGGCCACGGCTTTTTTGAGCAGTTCTTTCTCTTCGCCGGTCATTTCCATTTGAAAGGTGTTGACGCCTTCGGCGTTTGGAAAGGTGACATAGTTGAGCTGGTAAAAACGGACCCCCAGCCCTTCGATTACTACCTTGCAGGATTGGCGATAGGGAATGGGCACGTAGGAATAATAACCCCCTGTCCCCTGCCCTGCGATGGGCTGTGGAAAACGCTCCAGCGAATTGTCAAACAGGCTTTCGAGAGGGACATCCAGCGCGGGTTCGGCGGCACCGTCCAGGTAAATCCGGATGTGTTCTCTTTTGCGGTCCAGGAGGCCGGGCGCTTCGCCGATGGAATGGGTGGTCCAATAGCGGTAAATGCACCCCGGTCCTTCCATTTCCGCAATGACGCTGTTACCGTCCTCCTCGCGCAGTTTCGAGTAGGTCCCGGAAAAGCCGTCGTTATTGCCGCCGGTACGGTCGTAACTGGAGAAGGAGGCCGCCTTGACGCCAGGTCGCAGCCGGGGAAGCAGGGTATCATCGTAGAGTTCCTGAAGGCTGCCGGTAGGTTGCCACGCCCGGGCAACGCCAGCGAACAGTAAAGACATGGTAATCATTAGAAGATAGTAAAGTGTGTTTTTCATTTCTGGGTTTCCAATACTTCAAAAAGGTAACTCTTTTGCTTTCCGGGCCGGTTGATCGTAACCTGTTCGCCAAACGCAGGTGTGGCATGAGATAGCTGAATGGTACGTGATAGGAGTGGTCTTCGTTTCCAAAGAATTATAACAAGCGGCACCCGCGAAGATACACCGGCACCCCACTATGTTTCAGGCTATATGGACAGAGAACTTCTGGGCTATAATGGATGTACCAAAGTTCCGTATTTTGTTTTGCACCTGTCCCCGACAGTAAACGAATAAGCTTTTTTAGTTGCCGTGCCAACTGAAAAACTTTGTTGGGCTAAACGCCAATCCGACGGGCTCCCACAACCCTGTAATATTGGATAACATCAGAACCCAAGGGGGCTCCAGTAGGCGTACCTTCCTTGGTGCGCCTTCTTGCCACAAACGCTGTAGGTAATATTTCTGGCGCACCAAGGAAGGTACGCCTACTGGAGCGATCACCCACGGCGATAGCCGTTTAGTCCAACACAAACGGGTTCTGAATAATGAAAACCTGCATAATTTGTGTGGCATTTCTTCTTGTTGGCGTTGCTGCCGGTGCATCGGGGACATACCTGCTTCTGACCCGGCATTATAACGATATGCTTGGGTCCCGCCATGCGATTATGGCGCTGGACCAGGTGAATGTGCTTTTCCACCTGAAGGGCGGCAAAGGCGACGAACTCATGAAGACCATTGAGGAGCGACTCCCCCAGTGGGCGGCGACCATACCGGATTCTATTCAAGATACCCAACGGGCAAACGAAGTTCTTTGGCAGGTGCAGCGCTACTATGAAAACTATGGTGTTGAAATTCCCGAAGTACTCCGCCCTGTATTGGAGGCCCTTCCGCCCAGCCCACCAACCTCCTGTGAGACCAAACAGTAGGCCGGGTGAAGTGGAACCCATCGGTATGCCGTGGGACCTCGAAAGAGCGTGAAATAACGGCCAAAGAATTCATTCCATCTCCAGGTATTCTTTTATTGCTTGCTCGGTATTGGATAAATATTGGGTGCAATACCAGGAACTTGTTTGTTCTGGCCAAAACGAATTACTTCATGACCGCTATGCCACTGACGTTTCATCACATCCTGGGACATAGCCGTAAAACTGCCGCCATGGGATGCCAGTATTTCTCGACGGACTCGCCGCACTTCTTCAACAATGGGATCATTCTGCATCATTTTCTTCACCTCCAAAAAGTTCATCCGGCGTACATACGGTAGGCAGTATATATCCAGCCTCGGCTACAAGATAGTTTATTTTTCGCAACAGTTCCGCATTGGCGATATGCGTACAGTTCCAGGTAACAAGAAAGTCAATGTTATGTCTGGCAGCCACCGCAATGTGTCCAGCATCAGTCGCGGACTTAAGAGGAATCAAATTTGTATCCAGCAATAATCTGGCTAAATTAACAACCGGATCGTCAATTTCAAGGAGGGGCATATTCTCCAGCACCTTCATTCGCTGCCGCGCCGCTGCCGCATCGCCTGCACAGACTTCATCCAATACGTACTGGGACGTGCAAAGACGATACTGCCCGCGACGCGCGTCCCACCATTGTCTGGTAGTCTGTTGCTTACCGGCTACAATAAGATTATTGGAAGGCCGCGCGACAAGAAAGCTGGGAATAGTTGTCTCAATATACACCCTTGGCCTGTCTTGCATTGCCGTCATCTTCTGTTCCTGTTTGGGCTGCGTAACGTTCGACTCAGCATATCATGGATGCTCTGTACATCATATCATACTGCCGGCACTTTTGGGATGAAGCAGAAGTGTGGTATTTTATGTGTGAACGTAAGCGGCCGACGGGCGCCTGGGTTGTCGAAATCACGAGTAAAGGAGGCACTATGGACCGAAGAGTATTTTTAAAAGCGGGCGGCGCGGGTGCTTTGACCATGTTGTTAGGCGCAGCACCTCCCGTAAAAGCCCAAACACGGCCCAACATTGTTTGGATTATCGCGGAAGATATGTCCTGTCATTTTAGCTATCAGGGAGAGACGACGATACAGACGCCGAATGTGGACCGCCTCGCCCGGGAAGGTGTTGTTTTCGATGGCGCGTATATCACCTGCCCGGTCTGTTCGCCCAGCAGGTCGGCGCTGATTACCGGTATGTACCAGACCACTATCGGGGCACACAACCACCGCAGTTTCCGGGGAAAGATCAAGCATGATCTTCCCGCGCCGGTGCGCACGATACCGGAGTATTTCAAGGAAGCCGGGTATTATGTCTGCAACGGCGCCAACGCCTCGGCAACCGGTCCGGGCAAGACGGATTATAACTTCACCTATCCGGAAGATCTGTATGACGGAACGGACTACGATGGGCGCGCGCCGGGTCAGCCCTTTTTCATGCAGTTTCAGTTACACGGCGGTAAAAACCGCAACGCCAAAGTGGAACAGCCCGTATCGCCCGATGCGGTGACCTTGCCCCCATATTACCCGGATGATCCTGTGATGCGGAAGGACTGGGCGGAGTACCTGAATTCCGTCTTGAATGTGGACCGGGAAGTGGGTGAAATTATGGCGCGTCTGGAAGCCGACGGGATGAAGGAAAATACCTTGGTATTTTTCATCACCGACCACGGCATCAGCCACGCCCGGGGCAAACAGTTCCTCTACGAAGAAGGGACCCACATTCCCTTCATCGTGTGGGGGCCGGGCCGTATTCCCGCAGGCGAAGTGCGCAGTGAGTTTGTGGCCCACATTGATCTCGCCGCCACGTCCCTGTACTTTGCGGGCATCCCCCTTACTGAATACCTCGAAAGCCGTCCGCTGTTCGGGCCGGAAGCCCGTCCACGTGAATATGTCGTTTCCGCCCGTGACCGGTGCGATGAGACCGTGGAACGGATCCGCAGCGTGCGCAAAGGCCGGTTTACCTATATCCGGAATTTTTTTCCTGAGCGCCCCCACCTTCAGCCCAACGCATACAAGGACGCCAAGACCATTATTGTCCGCCTGCGTGAACTCCATGGGGAGGGCAAACTGGCGGGCCATCCAGCGGAACGACTCTTTATAACGCCCCGCCCTACAGAAGAACTCTACGACCGCGCGGCGGATCCGTGGGAATTGAAGAATCTGGCGGATGATCCTGCCCATAGGGAAACACTGGCGGAATTGCGCGACATCCTGGAGACCTGGATAGCGGAGACCAACGACAAGGGACAAACCCCGGAATCCGAGGCGGCCTATGATGCCGACATGGCCGTATATCTGGAGGGCCAAATGAAGTCTCAAGACTATGTCCAAATTGTAAAGGGAAATATCGCGCAGATGAAAGCCTGGGCGGCCGAGGGAAAGTAGTGCCTGTGGGCGGTGTTTAATATTACGAGGAACCCCCGTTTGGGAAAGGTACCCTATGAAGTACATCAGCCGGGACAAGAAGCAGGTCACGCGCCGTGACTTCCTTGGGTCTGCGGTAGCGGCGGCAGGAGCGATAACGCTGATGACGCCCATGTCAAAAGGTACGGCGTCGGTCTGTTCGGATACTAAACCGAATATCCTGATGGTCATGACAGACCAGCAGACGGCGTCCGCCCTGAGTTGCGCCGGGAACCCGTATGTGCATACTCCCGCGCTGGACGCGCTGGCGGCGCGGGGCGTCCGCTTTGAGCGGGCCTATGTCACGCAGCCCTTGTGCATGCCCTGCCGGTCCAGTCTGCAGACCGGCCGCTACCCCCATGAAATCGGCGTGCTATGCAACGGCATGGACATGCGCGGGGAATTCCCCATGCTGGGCAGTCTCATGGCCGACGCCGGTTATGAGAACACCTACATTGGGAAATGGCATGTTGGAACCTCTTTTGAGAAGGCCGGGTATACGGGCGAAGCGTCCGATTTCCGGCCGGACGACCGGAAAACACAGGTGGCCGTTTCTTTTCTGCGGGGCATCCACGAAAAGCCCTTTTTCCTGACGGTGTCCTTCATGAATCCCCATAACGTATGCCAGCTTGCCCGGGGACAGAACTTGCCGGACGGGCCCATCGGCGCCGCGCCGGAGAACCTGGACGCCCTGCCTTCCCTGCCGGACAATTTCGCCCTTCCCGACCACGAGCCTTCGGTCATTCGCGAGGAACAGGGGAAACACCCGGAAATTTACCCAACCGGAACCTGGGGAGAACTGCAATGGCGTCAATACTTGTGGGGCTATTACCGGCTGGTGGAAAAGGTGGATGCCGAAGTCGGCATGGTCCTTGAGACGCTGGGAAAAAGCAAGTATGCCGATAACACGTTTGTGGTTTTTGCGAGCGACCATGGTGAAGGCATTGCCATGCACCACTGGAACCAGAAGCAGGTGTTGTACGACCCCTGCACGCGGGTGCCGTTGATACTGGCGGGGCCCGGAATCGCCGGGCAACAGGTTTGTTCCGAACTGGTATCTACCGGGCTGGATATTCCCATGACCCTGCTGGAACTGGCGGGGAAAGAAGCACCGTCCTCGATGCGCGGAAGGTCGTTATACGCATTGGCGTTGAAGAAAGTAACGACGCTGGACAGGCCGTATGTGGTGGCCGAAACCATGTTTGCCCGGGGGGACGAATACAAAGGGCCGCAGGGTCGGATGCTCCGGACAGACCGGTACAAGTATTGCGTTTATGAACGGGGCGATCAGCCCGAACAACTCTTCGATATGCATGCGGACCCCGGCGAAACAAACAACCTTGCCGTGAATAACGAGTGCCGGAATACGTTGAGTCAGCACCGACAGATGCTGCAGCAATGGGCGGTCGAAACGTCGGACACGGATTTTCCGTATGTGCATTCTTGATCAATGGTCGCCGCTACAAAACAGGAATATACCCCCATAAAGATACCTGTGGTTTCAAGGAGACGTTTTCTTCACCATACCGCCGCCGGAGTATATGCGGCGATTTATCCTCTGGTTCCCAAATGGAATATGGGAACGAGGGAGATACGCTGAAGCAGCATCGACAGAGGGTATCGCAGTGGGCGGGCGAAACTTCGGATACCGAGTTTCCGTAGGGTGCGGTTTGACCTTCCGGCCTTAATCACCAACGCGGGCGTTGGCCCACAATCTATACACACGTCATTGCGAGCGACGCGAAGCAATCTCATCCGCAAGAAGCCTGTTTTAGACTGAGATTGCTTCGCTTCGCTCGCAATGACGTGTTTGAACGATTTTTACTATGCCTCCCTTCTTGTTTATCATAGGACGTATGGTTTGACAACATAGTATCGGGGAGATACCCTTGTGACCAGGTATACCATTTCAAGAAGAACGTTTTTCCAGCAGGCCGCTGTCGGCGTATGTGCGGCCGGTATCGGCAAGTATGCCGTAGGCGCTCCTGCGAAACGCCCGCTGAACGTCTTGTTTATTTGCGTGGATGATTTACGGCCCCAGCTGAACTGCTACGGCAACCGTTTTATGCATACCCCGAACCTGGATCGGCTGGCGGGGAAAGGATTCGTGTTCGACAATCATTTCGCATCGGTGCCCACCTGTGGTGCATCCCGATGCAGCCTGTTGACCGGGATGCGCCCTCGCACCGAACAGGCGCTGACCAATGAGGCGTTTGATGCCTTGCCCCGTGAAGATACGGGTAAGCCCGGTTCCCTGCCGGAGCTGTTTCGCAGGAACGGGTATACAACAGTCAGCGTCGGCAAGGTCAGTCACAACCCGGCGGGAAGAAGGTATGCGAAACC
>JAKJCY010000169.1 GCA_022706235.1 Candidatus Hydrogenedentota bacterium
CGCCTTGATAAGCGCTTCGATGGTTTCCGGTGGCATACGCGTGCCGTTGGTCTGGAGCCGCCCCTCCATCCCCCACGCCTTCACCTTTACGCACATCTCGGTCACCAGTTTCCCGCGCAACATCGGTTCTCCGCCGCCACCGATAACGAAGGACCGCACGCCCAACGCCCCCGCTTCATCCACCAGGCTCAGCCAGCGTTCATCCGGCAATTCATCAAACAAAAAGTCCGGCATGGGATACCAATTCCGTACACATATCCCGCACTTGACATTGCAGCGATACGTGGGAAGCGCCAGCAGGCGCCAAGGCCCCTCCGGCCGCTGTTGCTGCCACTGTAAAAGACGATTGGAAATCAGGGGTACTACCGTCATCTATTCTTTTCTCGTTCTAAAGGTAAAGAGTATGTTGCCCATAATAGTGATAACCGGCCGACGGGTCATTTGGATTCGTTGTGCAGCGCACGCCGGATAGCCCGCCATTCCTTGAAGCGTTGATAACTTCCATACACGCCATGCTTCCTGAGGTTGCTGGAAAACTTATGCGCCAACCCGCGCAATCCAATCCGCGCGGCAACGTGGGCCGTATCTTTCAACGTCTCCTTAAGCAGTTGATAGTCTTTGCTATGGGGAAACGAACAGGTCACGCATTCTCCGCGAAAATTGCCTTCCAGCATGTGTTTCCTAAACGCAGTCATATAAGGGCCGTTCCACGCCTCCGCCAGGGTCATGTCCTGAATGCTTTCCGCGTGTTCATCCCAAAAAAAGCAACACGGGCTGATTTGGCCGCTGGAAACAATGGACACGCCAGTCCAAGGCTCCAGGCAGTGCGCCCCGGCAAGCGTCAAGGAAAATTCAGAAGATCCGGGGTTCTTAGGCAACATGCTGTTCTTCGAGGCTTCCGGAAGAAAAAGCAGGTTATTGAGATTATGCGTCAATCCCAGGGCATCGGCCTTTGTAACCGCATTTTGAACATGCACCGGTAATTCCTCCCGCTGTTTCTGGTTCAGGGGATACCTCGTATCCGCCTCGCTGCTTTCAATAAGCGTGTTAACGGAAAGCAGCGCCACCCCTGAATCGGCACAGAATTCAACCATGTCCTCCAGACGGTTATAATTCTGGGAAGTGAATGTCATGTTGATGCAAACAGAGGGATAAACGCTTTGAAATTTTGCCTTCATCTCCTTAAGTTCCCGCAGGGTGGCTTCAACTTTTCTAAAAGAGCCCTGGAAACGAACGGCGTCGTTTACAGATTCATCCGGACCGTCCAGACTGATGCTGAGGCAGTCCCACCCCGACGTAATCAGGGCTTCCATGGTTTCCGGGGGCATACGGGTACCGTTCGTCTGCAGACGCCCCTCCATTCCAAGTCGCTTTGTCTTTACACACATTGCCGTCACCAGTTTACCACGCAACATGGGTTCTCCACCCCCGCCAATGACAAAAAAACGCACGCCCATATCCTTGGCTTCATCCACCAGGCGCAACCATCGGTCGTCCGTTAATTCGTCAAAAAGAAAGGGCGGAATGGGGTACCAATTCCGGAAACACACCCCGCACTCAACATTGCAGCGGAAGGTCGGAATGGCAAGCAGGCACCATGGGCCTCGAGATTGCTGCGGCCTCCAGTGAATCAGGCGGTTGGCAATTAACTTTATTTCTTCCCGGTTATCACGCATAACAGAAACTTTCATCCGCGCCGATACTAGCATGGAAATGGGTCATTGGGACTCATTTCTGAGGGCGCGCCGTATCGCCCGCCATTCCCGAAACCGCCGCAAACTTGTGAGTATGCCATGGCGCCGCAGGCTGTTCCAGCCTTTCCCCAATAAACCCGTTTCAGCGGGACACCCCATGTCGCCTGCGTCCTCAAGGCACTGGGCCAGTTGGCGGTGTTCGCGGCTGTCTGGAAAGCCGCAGGTTTTGCAGGGTTCGGGCAGTTCACCGCGTTGCAGTTGCCGGCGAAAGAATGTCAAATAAGGACCAAACCACACCTCTTTAAGGCTTTTATCACAAATGCTGTCCGCTTCCCCATCCCAAAAAAAACAACAGGGCGCCACGTGTCCCGAGGCAGATACAACCATACCCCGCCACGGTTCCAGGCATCGTACTTGGGTAAATGGTACAGGCATTTCATCCATAACAGTCCCCGCCTCAGACGCCCCCATACCTTTCCTTTCCCCTGGCGCAGACAACAGACTGTCGAGATTATTCGAAAGCCCAACGGCAAGAGCTTTCACGAGCGCTTTTTCAACCTTCCCGGGCAGGGCGGACTGTTGGTCGGCGGATAAAATATACGCCTTCATATCAGGGCTGTATTCCAGCAGTGTTTTAGCGGACAGATATTCCACGCCATGGCCAACACAAAATTCGACCATAGCATCCAGAACGGTATAATTTAAGGCCGTCACGACCATATTGACCTGCAGATGCGGAACTGGCGACCGGTGCCGTTTTTTCAAGGTATTCAGCCACTCGATGCGTTTGACGGTTCCGGCAAACGCATTTTTAAAACGAATGGCATCATTGATTTCCGCCGTTGGTCCGTCAATACTGACCGTGATATAGTCCAGGCGAAGAGCGATGAGGCGGTCCAGGTCATCCTTCGTTAGCGTTGTGCCGTTGGTCTGCAGGTGGACCTCCATACCGGAGGCCTTCGCCTTAGCGCACATCCGCGACACCAGTTCACGGCGTAACGTGGGCTCCCCCCCGCCCCCGATATTCAGATAGCGTACATCCATTGCCGCCGCCTCCTCCACAAGGTACAGCCATCGTTCTTCCGGCAGTTCATCCAGCAAGGGTTCCGCAGTGGGGCCTTCCCAGCTTCGCGCGCAAATACCACATCGCAGATTGCACCGATGCGTCGGACACACCATGAGTTCCCATGGCGGCGACGGTTGATTTTCCTGCCATTTGAGTATCCGACGTGCCATTACGGGCTGCATTCAAAATCTCCAAGTATTAAGGGTTACTTGTGGTCATTATACCGGCGATTTAGCGGGAAACCCAAACCTGATTCACCATGCACGCCCATTATGGTCACACCCGGTACACCTCTCCGGGAAATTATGGGCAGATATCCTTCCGATAGAATATGAATCCTGAGAGCCCCCCCACACACGTCCCGCCACACGTCCCCCACTCTCCTGGTTCCCAAATAGGAATTAGGGAACCAGGGTTGAACCAACGTTATAAAACGCCGTTCCTGATCATGACCCGGCCTTGCTTTTGCCCGTACCCGAAGTTCTTAAAATCATAACATGCCGCGACTTGTTTTCTGACTTTCCCCGACAACCATCAAGGGGCGTCTGGCCTGTCTGCCATCAAAACATAGGTGTTTTCTTTGGCGACGCTCTTATAAGCAGGGCGAATAATTTTGCCGCCGTTGGCCAGTTCTTCGATGCGGTGCGCACACCAGCCTACTATCCGGGACATGGCAAACAGGGGCGTAAATAATTCCATGGGAATGCCCAGCAGGCGATACAGAAATCCCGAATAAAAATCGACATTGGCGCTCACCCCTTTGTACATCTTTTTGGAACTGCTGATAATTTCCGGGGCAAGCCGTTCTACCGTCAGATAGAGCCGCATTTCCTCTTCCAGCCCCTTTTCCCCCGCCAGTTTTTCCATCTGATCCCGTAATATCAATGCCCGGGGATCAGAGACGGAATATACGGCATGTCCAATGCCGTAGATTAAGCCTGAGCGATCGAAGGCCTCTTTGTTAAGTAGTTTGCGCAGGTAATCCGCGATTTGGCCTTCATCCTCCCAATTGGTCAGCTGCTTTTTCATATCATCGAACATCTGGACCACTTTGGCGTTGGCGCCCCCGTGTCGCGGCCCTTTCAGCGAACCCAGGGCGGCCGCAATCACCGCGTAGGTATCGGTCCCGCTCGAGGTGACCACATGGGTGGTAAAGGTGGAGTTATTGCCGCCTCCGTGCTCGGCGTGTAACACCAACACCAAATCCAGCAATTGCTCTTCCAGCGGCGTATATTTTCTGTTGCGACGTAACATATGCAGGAAGTTCGCGGCCGTATCCAATTCCGGGTTCGGGCTGTGAATCACCAGGCTTTTTCTCATATAGCGATAGGCATAGGCCCGGTAACTATACGCCGCCAACAAGGGGAACACGGCAATTAAATAAATACTTTGCCGTAAGACGTTAAGGATGGAAATATCATCGGACTGTTCGTCCATGACATAAAGCGCAAGCACGGATTGCGCCATGGCATTCATGATATCGCGACTGGACAACTTGAGGATAGAATCATGAATAAAATCATCCGACAGGGTACGGCAGGAAATCAGAAGATTTCTAAACGCATCGAGTTCGTGTCGATTCGGCAGATCGCCGAACATTAACAGATAACAGGTCTCTTCAAAGCCGTTCCGGCCTTCGCCCAGAAAGCCTTCCACCATGTCCTTAATATCAATCCCCCGGTAGATAAGTCGCCCCGGTCCCGGAACCGATTTGTCGCCTTCAAGGCTGTAGGCCTGCACTTCACCGATATTGGTAAGTCCTGCCAGCACGCCCCGTCCCGAGAGATCGCGCAGCCCCCGCTTCACCTCGTATTTAACGTAAAGATCGTTGTTCACTAGATTGCTGTTGATTGCCTTCTGGCATAATCGCTCCAAAAACGCGTTTGTGGTATTCGTCATATGCCATCTCCTGTTTTTTCAGCCAACCGTGGCTTTCAGACCGGCAGGTATCCTTAATCTATCTCACAACGGACAACATCAGAGGATATAGACGAGAAAGCGTGATGCTTCTCAATAGTCACCTGTATTCTATACTAATGCCTCTGTCTTCAGACCATTTTTTGTATTTTGCTTGGATTCCGCGTTGCCATACACAATGGCCAGTGAAACCGTTTCGTCCTTTCCCTTGTAGGGCACGGTGTAAATGTTGGTTGATACGGCTATCTCCTGGCCTGGAAGTTGCAGGCTTACGGTACCTTGCTGAGATGATTTTTCTGTTTCAATGGTCTTCACCAACAGGTCTACAAAGGCCTGGTTCGCTTTTAGGTTTCTAAGCGTTTCGAGTTTTACGGTATTTCTGTCCGTGTTCAACAGGCTCATCATGGCCGGATTAAAATTCACGGCGCCTTTTTCCACCTCAAACAACCCCATGGGTTCATCGGCGTACTGGAGCACCAGGTCCAGCGTCATACGCAGCTGGCGAATTCTATTGATGCGTAATACATCATACTGTCGCAGCGTATCCGTCATCTGGTTTAACAGGTCCTCTAATGCCGTAAATTCATCTTTCCAGTGCATCGGGGTTGGCAATCCCACCTCATAATCGCCACTGAGCAGACGCCGCAGCAAGGTATGCACCCGGTTATAGAAACGAAGCACCCGAAACAGCAAAAACAGCATAAACAACACCCCTGCCAAGAGCAGCCCTTCAAAAATAACGCTAAATAGAAGTGGCCGATTGGGCAACAGGAATTCAACGGCGATGCCAACCAGCAACACCCCCATCACGCCGCCTGCCAGCAGGATCAGCGGTTTAAGTTTCATGTTCTTTTTCATGTTTTCGTGAACTTCATGATATCCGGGTCCTTCCCCACCAATACCAGGATATTCTCCTCCTCTAACTTCGCATCGGGAGCGGGCACATTTTCCGTGATTTCTTCAAAGGTGCGTTCCCCATCCTTGGTAATCTGCGGCACCTTCCTTTTTATACCGACCACATTCAGATTGTAGTCTTTTCGCAGGCCACTCTGGCGCAAGGTCTTGCCGATCATGGCCTCCGGTACTTTAATTTCAGCCACGCTGTATCCCGGGCTTAAAAAAACATGCTTCACCACATTTTCCAATACCAGACTCCGGGCAACCATACACCCCATGTCATGTTCAAGATTGATAATGGAATCGATCTCAAGGGCTTTCAGAATCTCCTGCTGCAGGGGACTGATGGCCCGGGCCCAGATTTTCTTCACCCCGAGCCTTTTCAGCAGCACGGTGACCAGCAGATTGGCCTCCATATTATCGCCGATACAGACGATAGCGGCATCGACTTCATGCACATAGGCCGCCTTGAGCGCCGCCTCGTCGCCCGCCTCGAGGGTGACCGCATAGGTTACCTGGTCCTTGATTGCCTCAATACGCTGGGCATCCCGGTCGATGGCCACCACCTGCGCGCCCTGCTCCATCAGTTCCCGGGCCAGGGCCCAACCGAAGTTGCCCAGGCCGATAACCGCAAACTGTTTCATTGCAAACCTCCCTTACCCAATCATGATACGCTCTTCCGCGTATTTATAGTTAACCCTGGCATGGGTCGGCAACATGGCATAGGTTACCGTCAGCGGCCCCAGGCGGCCAATAAACATGAGCATCATAATCGCTATCCGCCCTGCACTGGAAAGTTCCGACGTTACCCCGGTAGATAAGCCCACCGTACCAAAGGCACTGACGGTTTCAAACAACACATCCATAAACGGTTTTGTCTCCGTGACCAATAACACCAGGGTGAACACAATGACCACTCCCAGCGAAAGGCAGAGCACGGTAAAAGCCTTGTACACCGTTTCCGTGGGGATAGTGCGCCGGTGCAGTTCCACATGTGGCCGGTTCCGCAAACTGGTCACGACCGCCGCCCACAGGCACACTACGGTAGTCGTCTTGATACCGCCGCCGGTGGAACCCGGCGACGCGCCAAGAAACATCAGTACAATGGTCAAGAACAGGGTCGCAGAAGACAGCGTCCCGATATCCATGGTATTAAATCCGGCGGTGCGCGCCGTTACCGATTGGAAAAAGGCCGACAACACACGGGAATCGGTTCGCAGGCCCGCCAACTGGCCTGTCCATTCTGTAACCAGAACCAAAAGTCATGGTCTGCTGGTTCCCACGGTCCTACTCGCCCGTTCATTGCTTATCTTGAGACAGAAGCAAGGCCGTATACGGCGGCAGCACCAGGCTTCCCCGTATCGCGTTGTCCTCCTGTCGCAGGGCGTCACAACGGTAGACGCCCCCGTTACTGAATTCCGGATCATAATACCGGCTGTCCCCGTTGAAACGCACCTTCCATTCCCCCGCCACCGGAAAGGCCACCTCATAGTTTTCCAGCAGTTGTGTGGAGAAATTCACAACGACCACTACGCTGTCACCCGGCCCGCCATCCTGCCAGCGATGATACGCCAACACCTTGTTCCGCTGGTCCGTGTGATACACGTCAATCTGCTGCCCGCATAATCCCGCCGTCTGCCCCCTTCGATTCAACCGAAGGGCTATCAAATCGACATAGACGCGCACAATGCCCGCATAGCGCTCCTTTTTCGACCAGTCCAGCGGGTCCTTGTCATGAAACCAGTCATCCTCCAGAAATTCCTGGCCCTGAAATATCATGGGGATGCCGGGGGCGGTAAAGACCAGGCTCGCCCCCAGCACGGATTTCTTTTTGGCCGCCCAGGACGACGCGTTTCCGGGATCCACTTCCTCGGGCACGCGCGCCTTGCCGTTGGCCACTTCATCATGGGACTCCGTATAGATCACCCGGGCGAAGGCATTCTCATCAAAACGATGGAGCAGGGCGTTCCGTACCGCTTCCATATCCCGGCCTGCATCTTCCGCCCCGATAAGCGCCTGGCGCACCGGATGCACAAAGGCCCCGTCCCATTGCGCATCGAACCCGGCGCCGCCCGAAGACGCGGGACGGGTTATCGCCGGATTACTCCGCAAATCCTCCGCAATGGTCACCGTACCCGGTTTCACCTTCCGCGCCTCCTCATTAATCCACCGCATCAGACTCCAGCCGTCCGGCAGGTCCCCCGCCGCATCGCCGTCCCGGCCGTCCACGTTCCGAATATACGCCGTGGCATCCCAGCGCAGCCCGTCAAAATGATAGTCCTGGAGCCAATACAGGGCATTGTCACGCAGAAACGCCCGCACTTCCGGGCGACCGTAATCCGGCCGTGTATCGCCCCACGGCGTCCGGCTCCGGTCGTCATTATAAAAATAGATGCCCCCCTTGTCGTTTTCCTGCCAGCCGTCAAACTACCACAGGTCCAGGTCTTGCGGCCCCAGGTGATTATAGACCACATCGAGCCATACGGCGATCCCCTGTTCATGGGCCGACCGGATAAACCAGCGCAAGTCCCGCTCCTCCCCATAATCGCTTTCCACCGCATAGATTAGCGCCGGATTAAAGCCCCACGAGTGGCTGCCCGCAAATTCCATGACCGGCATAATTTCAATCACAGTGATACCCAGGTCCTTCAGGTATCCCAGTTTTGCAATGGCGTCATCAATCGTGCCCACCTCCTCGCCCGGATTCTTGGCGAAGGTACCGATATGCATCTCATAAATTACCATCTCATGGGGCGCAGGGGCGTTAAATTCCCCCTTCCCCCACGAAAACGCCAACTGGGGCACAATGGAATGACCGTCGGAATGGCTGGCCGCCCGGCTGTACGGGTCCATGCGCAAGAACGCACCGTCCTCCGTGACGATCCGATACCGGTAGGCGTCTCCCGGTTTTGCCTCTGGTATGGTGGCCGACCAAACGCCCGCCTTCGTTCGTTTCATGGGGTTCGCTTCTTCCGAAAACCCGTTGAAGGAGCCCACCACAAAGACCGCCTGCGCATTGGGCGCCCAGACCCGAAACACGCACCCCGTTGCCTCGGGCAACGCCCCCATCCGTATTTTCCAGCTACCAGCCATCGTGATCTCCCTGTACGTCAATTCCTATACACCACACAAAATAAGTGTACCCTGTTATCCCGGCCCGCCACAACTACCAAAGCTGCCTGAGTTTAAGGGTTGTTAATTAAAGACAGTTTGTAGGCCGGGTAAAGCAAAACCTTGTTGCTGGTGGTTGACACACGTGTAGGCCCTATACATCAGATAACCTTTACATTTTTGCATTACCAAAGCGCAACCCGCCTTTATGCTTGAAACAAAAGTAAAGGCGGGTTTCGCTCAGAAGATACCTGGGTAAACGCTGGCGCCTCGGCGAGGCACACTACCTACGGGGGATAAACTCTTTTCAAAGTGAATTGGTAAAAATACGTTAACAGCCCCTTTCATTACAAAAAAAACAAACCAACGCTATTCCGGTTTTCTCGCGCCCGTCGGCTCGGATCCAGGGACGGTACTGAATAACGCGAAAAAGACCATGTACCCCGTCATTGCGAGGTACGAAGCAATCTGGTTTATAACAAGTCCGTTTTACGATGAGATTGCTTCGTACCTCGCAATGACGGGGGATAACATTCGGCTAATATGTAATCGTATTGCTCTCGTACTCGAAAATCACGGCCTCGTTTCTTTCAAAATAAACGCCGACGCGTCGGGGCGCTTAGCTTGCAAAGACGAGTGACTGGATTGCGGGTATAACCCGCGTTGGAAGATAGATTTCGGTCTTTTCACGGCCTGGCCCCCCCTTCGATAGACGCCCTTTTCCCTCCGCGAAAAACCGGAATCACGCTGTGCGCCCGCTACGTCGGTAAAAACCTCCAACTCAGCCCCTACGGCGACCCCGCCGAATGCACCATAACCCTGCAACACATCCAACTTAGGTTCTCTGTATTTCTTGTTTCGTAATTCTGACGCGCCTCCCCAAAATCACGGGTTGTCTTTAAGCGCCCCTAACAGTTCCTGCACATCCACGGCGGCCATACCGGTCGTCTGGTCGGCCATGGCGTAGGGAATATAGAGGCGGCCCTTATGGACAATGGACCCGCAG
>JAKJCY010000016.1 GCA_022706235.1 Candidatus Hydrogenedentota bacterium
CGCTGATGCCATCCACCAGTTCCAGCAGGCCCCGTTTAAAACACTCCCTCAGGAAGTCCCGGTCCACCCTGGAAACCGCCGGGGCGATGATGCAGGCGTCCGGGTCGCCTTGCCGGATGGCAGGCGCCACGGCATGGCACCAGGCCATGTAAGCATCCACGTCAGGTTTTGGTTTCCAAAAGTGGTCCAGATTTGGCTCGTTCCACAATTCCCAGATAATGGATTTTCCCGCATACCGTTCCGCCAGCGCGGCGCAGAACCTTGCAGAGGCCTGGCGGCCCGCATCGGAACAAGGCGCAAGTCCTTCATCATACAAAGTATTCCCGTAGTCAATAATAAAAAGGATCCTGACGCCTCGCGCTTCCATGTCGGCAATGAGGAAGTCATACTGGCTGAAATCATAAACACCTGGCACTTTCTCGACACCGTCCCAGCTGATATCCATGCGGATGATACCCATTCCCGAGGCTTCTATCATGGCCAGGTCTTTTTCATTGCCCTGATAGAAATGGATGTTGACACCCACCCCCTGTGGAATGGGCTTCATCCGGAGTTCCGGATGAACATCGTCAACTTCAGCAAATCGACTACTATCCTCACCTTCCAGATGCAGGCATCCCGCAAACAGTAAAAACGGCAACGCAATAAAAAGCTTGAACACCTTGCACATGATGACTCCTCCATTCGTTTCTGTTGTTACCGGCATTATAGCCCTCCAAAGTCGGCGCTTCAAAAGAAGGTGTTCCGAATCACGCCGAACAAACATATCCTCCATGTCAGCCCCCGCGGCGCCCTGAAATGGCTGTGCACCCCGGGGGCCCGGCCTGCCTGCAACCGGGATTGCGAAGGCCTCCGTGCGCGGGTTACAATGGGAAAAAAGGAGCCCTCATGAATACAAACCATCCTCTCCAGCGTGTCAGCCGGCGAAACGTGTTGCGGAGCGGCGCAGCGGCTTTTGCCGCCCTCGGACTTTCCCGGGCGGGCGCTGCGGAGGTCCCACCCGCATCCCGGCCGAATATTCTGCTGCTTCACTGTCATGACCTGGGAACCTATCTCCAGTGTTACGGCACGGAAACGGTGCAAAGCCCGAATCTGGACGCCTTCGCGGCCAAGAGCGTGCTTTTTGCCAGGAACTTCTGCACCGCCCCGCAGTGCAGCCCGTCCCGGGCCTCCATTTTCACCGGCAGATACCCGCACAACAACGGCGTCATGGGGCTGTGTCACGCCGACTTCGCCTGGGACCTTAATCAGGACGAGATGCATCTCGCACAACTGTTGAAGGATGCCGGTTATGCCGCTGAATCGGTGGGCGTGATTCATGAAACCCGCTCAGGTGCGGCGCGCTGCGGCTATGAGAAACATACAGGCAAGAACCGCGCCTCCGAAATGGCTATCGGCGCAATCGAGCGATTGCGCCACTTCGCCGAAACGCCCGGAAAACCCTTCTTCCTCTGTGCCGGGTGCATCGAACCCCACCGGATGCGCTCGCCGGAAGAGACGGATTACATGGGGTTTCTCTCCCCGGAATTCGGGCCGGACGACACACTGGGCGTGAATGTTCCCGGATTCCTGCGCGATACGCCGGGCACCCGCGCGGAACTGGCGGAACTGCAGGGCGCGGTGAGGCACATGGACACGCAGATGGGCCACGTATTGGACGCCGTTTCGGAACTGGGCCTGGAAGAGAACACACTGGTCCTGTTCACCACGGACCACGGGTACGCCATGCCCCGCGCCAAATGTTCGCTCTACGAACCGGGCATCACGACAGCGCTCATTCTGCGGTTACCCTCGCGAAAGGGCTGGCATGGCGGCATTGTAAAGGAGGAGCATCTCTCCAACATAGACATCCTCCCCACGCTGCTGGAACTGGCAGGCGCGCCTGTTCCCGCAAACGTCCAGGGACGCTCCTTCATGTCCCTGCTCGACGGCGGCTCCTATACGCCCCGCGACAGTATCTTTGCCGAAATCAGCCATCATGACTACTACGACCCGCGCCGGTGCATCCGCACCGAAACCCATAAACTTATTGTCAACTTCTCCTCGGCGCCGGCCTACATGGACCCCTCCCAGTCCTGGCGGCCCCGGTCGGATACGGTTGTGCCGGAAAACCGCGCCGTCGCGTACCACCCCTGTTGCGAACTGTATGATCTGCGCGCGGACCCTTGGGAACAACATGATCTCGCCGAATCCGACGAACACGCGGCAATCCGCGAGGAGCTCCTCGTACGCCTGCGTGGCCACCTTGCGGCGACAAAGGACCCGATTTTAAACGGCGCTATTACACCTCCGCAACATAAAAAAGCCCTCGAATGCCTGGGGTTGTAAAATGCTTCAGACAGGATACATATAGGGGCCTGTCCATACGATGGTCCGGTATTTCAGCCATACTTGAAAACTTGCAGCGGCCTTTTTTGCGGGCGCACCACCCATGAGGAACAGCAGATGGCGACACGACGAACGTTTCTGAAAACGTGCGCGGGTGTGCTGGCTCTGGAAGCGATGGCCCACCCCTTGACTGCGTTTGCCAGGGAGTCCGCTCGGGCAAACCATAAGCCTCCGAATATTATTGTGATTATGGCTGATGATCTTGGTTATGGCGACCTGGGCTGTTACGGCCATCCTGAAAATAAGACGCCGCATCTGGATCAACTGGCCCGGGAAGGCCTGCGATTTACCGATTTCCATGCAAACGGTCCCATGTGTTCCCCCACGCGGGCCGCGTTGTTGACCGGCCGCTACCAGCACCGGCTGGGCCGGGAATTCGAGGGCGCCCTTTCCGCGAAGTCGCCCCATATCGGCCTGCCTCCGGAAATAACGACCTTGCCGAAGATACTGAAACAGGCGGGATACGCCACGGGCATGTATGGGAAATGGCACCTGGGCTACCAGGCGCCCAGCGTGCCGACCTATTTTGGCTTTGACGATTTCAGGGGACTTCTGACCGGGGACGGCGACCACATATCCCATGTCAGCCGTTCGGGCGGTGAGGATTGGTATCACAACGAAAAGATTGAGATGGAAGAAGGGTACAGTTCCGAACTGATTACCAAGCACAGTATTGATTTCATGCGCAAAAACAAAGACACCCCCTTTTTTTTATATGTGGCGCATCTGGTCATCCATTTCCCCTGGCAGGCGCCCGGCGAGGAAGCCCACCGCAAGGTGGGCACGGATTACTGGAGCCTGGAAAAACTGGGCCCCCATCCCGAGGGAAGCGTGAAACCTGTGGTCCGGAAAATGGTGGAGGCGGTGGATGACAGCATCGGCGCCATCATGGCGGCCTTGCGTGAACTGGAACTGGATGACAATACCTTCGTGCTGTTCCTGTCAGACAATGGCGGCTATCTGCATTATGACGACCTGTTTAAAGGCGAGATATCCCGAAATGCCCCGTTCCGGGGACAAAAGACGGACGTCTGGGAAGGGGGACACCGGGTGCCGGCCATCGCCTGGTGGCCGGACAAGATCGCCCCTGGAACCGTGTCCCGGGAGACCGCTATGACCATGGATATCCTGCCGACCTGCGCCGCCCTGGCTTCGGCTCCTGCGCCGTCCGGCCTGGATGGCACGACCCTCGCACCGCATTTGGTTGAGGGCAACGCCCTGCCGGAACGGGACCTCTTCTGGCGCATCGACGCGGCAAAGGCTGTCCGGCGCGGCCCCTGGAAACTTGTCGTTGAAGGGGACAGCGTGTTTTTATTCAACCTCGAAAAAGACATTGGAGAACAAGATAATATTGCCGCCCAGCACCCGGCGCTGGTCAAGGAACTGCTGGCGGTATTACACGCCTGGGAAAAAGATGTGGATGAAACCGGCTTCATGGGCTCCTTATCCCCCTGAGGCCGATGTTCTGCGTGTCCTTTTCCGGGGAACGAAGTGCGCATTTTTCTACCAGGCGATATTTACGTTTCCGGTGACGTTCTCTACAACAAAATGCCTGCCGAACTTCGGGTCACCCGTTTTGAGTTCTACTTTGCCTGCATGGTACGGGTAGCTCGAATTAACAGCGATACGCACATTGTTCACATCAGAGGCGGTGTCCGGGTAGAAACGGAGTGTGGCGTTCTCGAGCCCGGCGACCTGTAGTCTTCTCTTAACACCGTAGTGTCCCGAGTGTGCTTCCCGGCAGGATAGTTTGCCATCCTGTTGCCCGTCAACGAATACGCGGCATTCCCGGTGCCAGGCGCGGGGCAGGGTATAGGTCGAACGCCCTTCCTCAAGCCAGGTTTCATACCCGATAAGCAGGGGCGCGCCCTGGGGATAGCGAAACCGTTCCGTTACCGTGGTGTCGGGGCTGTAGCCGGAAAAGAAAAAGCCGTTATGCCGCCTGGCGACACCTACCAGCGGGTCGGGTTGTTCAGCGAGCCGTTTTGTGACAACAAAGTCGTACCCGAAAACATGCAGGGCAAAACGCATCAGGAGCTCCCCCTGAAACCACGTTGCGGGATCATCGTTCAACAGCAGCCGTGCCCCTTTTCGGTAATAATTCGAGTTTACGCCGCGTATCCACACCAAACCGCCGCCGTTCCATTCCGGCAGGAACCGGGACGCGGCGATGACCCGGCTCTCCCCTTCACGCGAAACCGACGCGAGCACCGCGGCATCCGCGGCCTGTACCGTCGCCCGCAACGGTCCGCCGCCCGTCAACGAACGGTGTTGTATCCTGGTCGGCCACTGTCCCGCCTCCAACTGGTCAAGGTTCATGGCTGTTACCAAGTCAAACTCCCCTTCCAGCGGCGTGTCCAGACGCACCCCCAGCAAGTCCAGCAGGTTGGCGCTTGCATGCGCCAGGGGACCATACAGCAATACGCGCCCACCTTTTTTGAGCGTATCCAGCAAGCCGGCTTCCAAGGCCGTTCCCTCGTCGGGCACGATGGACAGGAGCACCGATTCGTCATAAATTTCGGGGCGCGCCACTCTTGATGACAGAAAATTGTTCGTGGATACAACCGTATTAACCGGGAATCCGATGTTGATTGCCCGGCAGATAAACCAATCGCCGAACAGCACTTCCCCCACCCTCGGGTTCTCCGCGAAGGTCATGTCGTGGTATTCGTCGAAAGGATATATCCAAACGACGGGCCCGGACTGATCGGGGCTGTCCGCGCGGCCGCGCAGGATATGGGGGATAACCTCATTCGGCACTTCCACCGGCATTTCGCCGAATGAATTGTCTGCCGTAAGGAACAAGATGGAAGTCGGCAGCCACACCGCGCCTGTCGCGTCAATACGGGCCACGGACATGGGCAGATAAATATCGTGCGGCTCCCGCCCGTACCGGTCCAGCCAGGGACTGTTCAGCCACCAGGGGTCATGGGTGTAATACCGGAACGGGTAGTCGTCCCCGGGGATTTCCGCTATGTGCGACATGTACCCGGCCAATTCCAGCCCGAAATTGCCGTCCAATGCGGCCCAGGGCGAATTGGGCGGTGGAACCATGTTGAATCCGCCCCGGTAAATCTCCCGCAGGGGAACGCCGTCCGAGGCAAGGTCCATGCCCGTGGACAGGTTCGTGCCGCGTGTTTCAATCAAATATTCCGGGCACTCTTCCCGGAACAGTCGCCAGAAGTCGAGGATTTTCTCCCGCACGGGGGGAAGTCCTGCCGTGTCGAAGCGTTCACCGTCAAAGACGGCGCCGGTGCATCCCCAGGTTTCGAGGCCGAACCCGAATCCGTTCGATAACCAGAGGTAGTCAAAGGATAAATCGCGAAGGAAATGCCGGCATTGCCTGCCGAAGAAGGTGCCGAAGGGGGTTCCTTCGGGAATGCCTTCCGGAAACCCGGCATACCGTTCCCGGTCTCCTTTCAACACGGAATAACTGCAGACCATGGTGCCTTTGCCCATGGTGTCGCCGAGGCAGATTTCCGGGTGAAGTTTATATTTGAAGGGGGAATCGGCAAACTCGGGGCCGGGATCGAAGGTGGCGCCCGCGCGCACCGGTTTGCCGGTGATTTCGTTACCCACCCGCTTCAGCGCCGCCACGATGCGTTTCAGGTCGCCGTAGGTGATTGTGGGCGGGTTTTCCGTGTAGAGAAAGGCACGCTGATGCAAAGAGAGATGTTCGGGACCCGAACCGACTTCCACCTTGGAATTCGCGCCGCCAATATAGCGCCCCCACTCTATTTCTTCCGACAGGTCGCCTTTATACGTGAGAATTTCCGAGCCATCGGCCGTCCAGAGCAATACGGACACCCCGTCCGCGTGACGGGTCAGGGGCGACCACTGCCGGAATAGTTCCTTGCACGTCGCTTCAATATAAGCCTCATCCATATTCTTAAAAGGTTTGAGGCTCAGTTCCAAGGTAACATTTTTAATCCCCGGATAGTCCAGCGCCTGGTCCATCGGGCGTTCCCCGGAGGCGCCCGGGACCGCAAGCCCCAAAGCCAACAGCAGTATCCCTGTCTGAAACTGATGCGTTGCGTGCATGGTTTTGACTCCTCCGAGGCGATTGTAATCCGCTACCCCTCGGGCCTCCAGATGGCCCTGCCCTCGTAGAGGGAGCCGACAGGATACCGGTCGTCAGGACGGACCGCCTTTTTCATAATAGCTTCAATCTTTTGCACCACGTCGGGGTGGCCGGCGGCGACATTATTTTTCTCCCCCATGTCCGTGTCGAGATCATACAGTTGGATTTGGGAACCGGTGCCCAGACGAATACCTTTCCAGTTACCCATGCGCACGGCCTGATCGTACCGTTCACGGCAGTGCCCGTAATCCCAGTACAGGTATTCGTGGGGATTCGTAATCCGGCCTCCGGCCAGGGCGTCCACAATAGAAACACCATCAATGCCGGGTGGCGGTTCCGTGCCGGCCAATGCAGCGAAGGTGGGGAGCATGTCCCAAAAGGCGATGATCTCGTTACTGGTGACGTTCGCCGGTATCCTGCCGGGCCAGCGTGCAATGAACGGCACCCGGATACCGCCTTCCGTCAGGTCCCGTTTGAATCCCCGCAGCGGCCCGCTGGTGTTCAGGTGTTCCGGAATGTCCTCATGGCCGCCGTTGTCGCTGGTGAAGATAACGAGGGTGTGATCGGCGATGTCCAGTTCCTCCAGCAGAGACAGGATGCGCCCCACGTCGCGGTCAAGCCGGTGAATCATGGCGGCATATTTCTTCGCTTTTTCGCTCCAGTTCTTACCGGTGTACGGTTCGGTCGAGGGCACGGCCAGACCGTCGGCGTCTTCGCTTTTCGAGGAAAAGTGGGGCAACGTGAAGGCACCGTAAAGAAAGAAGGGCGTGCCCTTGTTTTCACGAATGAACTCAAGGGCCCGTTCGGCAATGAGATCATGGCTGTAGTGGGCGTGTGATTTGGTGTTGCCGGTCAATTCAAGACGGCCATCATTATCATCAAGGTACTCTGTGTAATAGTAGTGGGCATGGTCCTGGTTGAGGTAGCCGAACCACGTATCGAAACCCTGGTTTGTGGCACGCCCCACGGTGCCGGGATCGCCGAGGGACCATTTGCCGAAGCCACCGCAACGGTAGCCGGCATTTTTGAGCACTTCAGCGATGGTAATATCATCTTCTTCGAGGTAGGTGTGATAGTGGGGGATATTATCGCGCGCCGGCGTATGACCGTTGTGCAGGCCGGTCATGAGTACGCTGCGTGACGGGGTGCAAACAGGGCCGCCGGCATAGGCCTGGGTGAACCGGAGACCATCCGCGGCCAGGCGGTCAATGTTTGGTGTCCGGATTTGCTGTTGTCCATAACAGCCAAGATCGCCATAACCAAGGTCATCGGCCATAATAAAAACGATATTCGGGCAACGGCTAGCCAAGGCAGGTGTTTTTTCGGCAGCTGCTTTGGTCATGGGGAGCGCCGCCGTGCCTGCCAGAACGGCGGTTTTGAGAAAATATCGTCTATCCATTCGTATCTTCTCCGGTTGCCGCCTTGGGTATAGGAATTCACACACAAATAGGACGTAGTAGGCGTACCTTCCCAGGTGCGCCATAGAGTAATATGACAATCTATGGTTCTGCCCCATGGCGCACCTGGGAAGGTACGCCTACTAAAAAGTCGCTTTGGGCTTGCAGAGCGCGTTATTCGTTATTTTTTCGCTGCTCCGTCCGTTAAACCTCGGTAATGGCGGGGATTTCGAAACCGGGACGATTCTCGTCCTTGACCAGTTTGTTCGCCTCTTCGGCATGGTCGCCGACAAAAAGTTCCGTTTCGGGATCGAAGTTCAGCCAGGGACCTACGATATATTCGTTGCCGTCTTCCGGGATACCGACACCGGCACTCATGATATCGTGGAGTTTCGCAAAGTGTTCATAGGCCTCCGGAATGTCCCCGAACTGCCCTGCTTTGGCATTGAACGGCGCTTTTTGGCCGAGCCGGTAGGAATTGTTAATCACATGACCCAGAACGCAACTATAATGGGAATCGGGCGCGTTGCCGTTGGCCATGTTCGGATCGCCCGCACGGCAGGCGCCGATAAAGCTGCCCCAGTTCCCGCCGGGGGTCGCTTTTCCGGATACGGCGGGAATGTCTTCACCTTCCGTACTACCCTTGGCATAATATTTATTGCGGATGATTTTGCCGCCGTCCTCGAAGTAGTATTCATTTTCGACCTGGTGCTCATACCCATCGTAATTAATGTTGCGCACGTTGAAGAACACGTATTGGCCATTGGGATACTCGGCGATGCCAAACATGGTGTTCGGTGTTTCCCCCTGGTCCGCCCACTTAAAGCGGCCGCCGAGGGCCATGGCGCGCACCGGATGGGTTTGATTCAGGTCAAGGGCCCAACGGGCCTGGTCCAGCTGATGCGTTCCCTGGTTGTTTAAATCACCGTTGCCCGTCGGCCAGAACCAATGCCAATTATAATGCACATAGTTGTCATGGTACTGCTCGATATTGGCCGGTCCCCGCCAAAGATTCCAATCCAGATTTTCCGGCGGGTCCGAGGGCTCCTTGAACCCGATACCTTCGCGGGGCTTGCAGCAGTAACCGTAGGATATCTTTAACTTGCCGTATTTTCCGGCTTGAATGGCCTCATGTAGCCCTGCAATCTCCGCATTGCTCCGGTTCTGTGTGCCATGCTGAATGACGACGCCGTACTTTTTCTGCGCTTCCACAACAATCCTGCCTTCGCCGATGTCATGGCTCATTGGTTTCTCGACGTAGACGTGTTTCCCGGCCTGCGCACCCCAGATGGTCATCAGGGAATGCCAGTGGTTGGGCGTGGCAACGGAGATGGCGTCAAGATTCTTGTCTTCAAGGGCTTCGCGGACATCACGGACCCCCTTGGTGACAAACTTCCCTTCCCCTTTTCGTTCCATGGCGCGCAGGGCCCTGTTCAAGACCCGCTCGTCCGGATCAATGACATAGGCAATCTCGACATTATCCTGGTCCAGCCAGCCACCGATATGGCTTTGGCCGCGGCCGTTAAGCCCGGCCACGGCGATGCGGAGCCGGTCATTAGCGCCAATGACCCTTCCCGAGGCGCTCGTGCCGCTGAGGATCAGAGAGGCCCCCGCAAAAGCGGAGGCGGATTTCATAAACTGACGACGACTGATAGTTGTCATGGGTTGTTTCTCCTTTTGTGTTGACCCTCGGCAATTATAGGTGGACCACTTCGAAAAATCAAGGAAGCGGCGCTGGTGTGCGTCCCTTATACAAGGCAAGGGCCCGTCCACAACCCTCTTCAGGGGGTGTTTTCCTCTACGGGACCACCGTCGGCAACACTTCAAGAAAATGCCGCCAGGAGGGCAGGACATAATCCGCGCGGGTGGTTTCGGCATACCGGTTATTCACGCCGGTAAACAAGCCGGCCTTACTGTTAACCTGATGGGCGCCGACAATATCCGTGGGCTCCAGATCGCCGATGTGCCACAGTTCATGGGGGGCGACGCCCAGTTTTTCCGCAGTTCGGTCAAACATGCCCCGTTGCGGCTTGGCGATTCCGGTTTCATCGGAAAAGGTCAAAGCGCTGAAATGGGCAAGGAACCCTTCTTTCTCCAACACCACCCGCAGATGTCTTCCCGGACTGAATCCGGTGTCGGAGATGATGGCAATGGGGACACGTTCCGCGGCTGTCCGCACGGCCTTGAGAGCACTTGTGATAGGTTCGGGAGGATGCTCGAGGATGGCAGCCCCGAAACACTGGGCGAGGTACGCAAAGGTCTTTTCGTCAAGTTCCAAATTATTTTTCGCACATACCATTCCAACCGCGTCTGAAGGAGTAAGGGTATGCTGTGTCTCCAGATGCTTTTGAAGAAAATAGACCATAATCTCACGAAGGGATCTATCGGCCTGTTCTGCGGGAATACCCGTGGCCTCGGCGAGCGCCTTCACACGAAGGCCGTGCCTTTTATCACCATTGGCATCCCGAAACAGGGTGCCCCAGAAATCAAATGTGATTGCGCGAATCGTCATTGCGTCCAGCCACCTTGGTTTTCACCCACAGCAGCACCCTGCCCACCGTTCAATAAAGAGGCATCATAACAAGTTATGTTATTCCCTGGCAAGTGGTTATAATACAACAAAAGGCGCACGTAAGGAATGGCAAGAGCGCAGAAGTGGCATCCTGCCCCTTCCATCGTGAATGCGGCCCGCATGTCCGTCTTGATGCAAAGCGGCAGGATGCCGCTTCTACGCTCATCCTTATTCTTTACGCACGGATTTACAATACACGGCAGTCAGAAACTCCACAAACCGCCGCTTAGGCTGCAGAAAAGAAAAGGCACGTTGATGATACTTGGTCCCCGCCTGTTGAAGCACATAGCCCTTACTCTCCTGACCTTGCTTATCCCGGCTGCACCGCTTGTGGCGGAACATACGTCTTCCATCCCTTATGAAATCTCCCTTAACACCCTGCTGGAACATGACGACGGTACGTTTCTCTGGTTCCATCCACGGGCGGCCGCCATTCCTTCATCCGGAACAGACCGGCCGCCCGAAGTGATCATCACCTTGCAAAAACATCTGCAAGTGTCGGATTTCTATTCCGGGATGTATATGATGAATAGCAAGGACCTGGGAAAGACCTGGTCGGGCCCGACCGAAATTCCCGAGCTCGCCTGGCGCGAAGGTCCGGACGACACAATTCGCGCCGTGTGCGATGTGACGCCCGGCTATCACGAACCCACAGGCAAAGTGCTTGCCATCGGTGCGCAGTTGTACTACAAACGTGACGGCAGCCAGTTTGCGAGCCTTCATCGGGCCAACCAGACCGCCTATGCGGTTTATGACCCCGTCGCCGGAATCTGGTCCGGCTGGCGGGAATTGAAGATGCCGGCAGAGCCGAAATTCGATTTTTCACGTTGCGCCTGCGCCCAGTGGTCGGTGGAATCCGACGGCCGCCTTCTGCTGCCCCTGTATTTCGGGATCAACGACCAGGTGGACGCCTCAGTTACCGTAGCGTCCTGCACTTTTGATGGCAAAGAACTGTCTTACGTGGAACACGGCACGGAGATGACCATTGCCGGCGGCCGCGGCCTCTGTGAACCTTCATTGGCCCGGTTTAAGGACCGTTATTTCCTGACCCTCCGGAACGACACCTGCGGATATGTAACCTCAAGCGCGGACGGGCTTCACTTTGATTCCATCCGCCCCTGGTGCTTTGACGACGGGACCGAACTCGGCTCCTACAATACCCAGCAGCATTGGATAACGCACCCGAAAGGCCTCTTTCTGGCCTATACGCGACGGGGCGCGAACAATGACCACGTATTCCGCCACAGGGCCCCCCTGTTCCTTGGACAAGTCAATCCTGACACATTGCAGGTAATCCGCGCCACAGAACGGGTGGTTATCCCGGAGCGGGGCGCGACCCTGGGCAATTTTGGAGCATCGCGGATCAATGCGTGCGAGTTTTGGGTCACGGTGGGTGAAGGCATATGGAACGATGAAATACGGGCCAGAGGTGCTAAAGGCGCCCTTTACCTTGCACGTATAGCATGGGAATAGTGCACTTTCACGGGTTCTCCCACACACTTCACGGTCTTTCCGTTCCATAGCCAATCATGCTATAGTGAGAAGAAGATTTCTTCAGCGCCCTTCCCCGCCTTCCCGGGGAACCGAAACAGATACACGTTTTGTCTTGCAAGGACCGTACTTTGCCGGAATAAGAAAGGTTCCTATGTCTGTCCTGAAAATTGGGTTTGTCGGATGCGGCGCCCTGGCCAAGACGCATCGCGACAGGCTTGTTAATCGTGCCGGCATTGAACTGGTCGGCTGCCAGGACGCACACACGGAAAAGGCGGAGTCCTTCGCTGCTGCCTTTAACTTTCCGGTTTTCAAGGATATTGTGTCGCTCTATGAGAGAGCACACCCTGACGCTGTGTATATAACGGTCCCCCCCGAAGCCCACGGCGACATTGAACTGGAAGCGATCGCAAGAGGCATTCATTTTTACGTGGAGACACCTATTGCGCCTGATTTACAAACCGCCCGAGCCATAAGCGCCGCAGTCACCAAGTCCAAGATTCTTGCCATGGCCGGTTATAGCCGCCGCCATAACGACTTGACCCATATGGCACGTCAGTTCCTGGGGACTGAAGTAATTTCTCTCGCTACGGGGCGATCTTACTGCCCCGCCCCGGCATCCCCCCCCTCTTCGCACGGGAAACCAGCCGACTGTCACCTCCTGGAAGAGGTTTCTCATGTCATCGACTTAATGCTCTATCTTTGCGGACCGGTATCGGAGGTACACGCACTGAGTGTTCGTGGCAGTTTGTCCCGTTCGGATTACTTTGATTTGGAAGAAAGCGCTGTCATCAATCTTCGTTTAAAAACAGGCGCCGTCGCCTCCATAACGGCTACATGCGTTTTGAATCATGCCACAGGTATAAATCTGGAGGTGATCACGCCCTGTTTCAGCCTTGTCCTTACGGATACAACGCTCCGCGTCCAGGAGACCTTCAAGGCCACGGACTACCTCAGCCAGACAGACAGGCGCACAAATGAAATGGATGCCTTTATCCACGCGCTGCAGCAAGGCAAACCCGGTGGCATCCGCACGTCCTATCGTGAAGCGGTGAAAACGTTTCGGATATGCCTGGCGGTACAGGAATCAATTAGAACGGGACTGCCTGTCTTACTATAATAGCCACCCGTGAGGAAGAAGCGACTGCCGTCCTGCGACGGACAGACGCGCCATAAGGAGTACCCATGCTTTATCGTACGTTGGGAAAAAGCGGCCTGAATGTCTCCGTAATTGCATTCGGCGCCTGGCAAATTGGCGACCCGGAGTTCTGGGGCGACGATCCGCAGGCGGACCCGGACGGAGTAGTGGGCGCGGCCATAGACGCGGGTATCAACCTTTTCGATACTGCGGAGCTGTACGGCAACGGTCGTTCTGAGGAAGTGCTCGGCAAAGCGCTCCAAGGACGCCGCGAACAGGTCTTTATCGCGAGCAAAGCGGCCACCCAGCACTGCAATGCCGATGACCTTCGCGAAGCGTGCGAAAACAGTCTGCGCCGTTTGGGCACAGACCGGATCGACCTGTATCAAGTGCATTGGCCCCTGCCGCACCGTTTTAATGAAGCGATCATCCCGATATTGGAACGGCTGCGGATAGAAGGCAAGATTCGGGAAATCGGCGTGTCGAATTTTGGGCCTCAGGACATTGAAGCCTGGATGGGCTCCGGAACGGCCGTATCCGACCAAATCGGGTACAATCTGCTGTTCAGGGCGCCCGAATATGAGATGATTCCCGCCTGTCGGCGTCATCATCTGGGCGTCTTGGCCTATATGCCCCTTATGCAGGGACTTCTCTCCGGCCGATACCCGGACTTGGACAGCATTCCAATGAAACGCAGGCGCAGCCGCCATTTTTCCGGAGTCCGGGAAGGCACCCGACACGACGAAGAAGGGTATGAGCGTGTGCTTAAAGCCACGTTGGAAGCCCTGCTGGATTTTTCGGAGGCCATTCATATACCCTTGGCCACAGTGAGTCTGGCGTGGCTGATTTCCCAACCAGGTGTCACATCCGCCATTCTCGGTGCGCGCAACGTCGACCAGTTACGATCTAATGTAGAGGCTGTCAATCTGAATATCGGCCCGGCGGCCATTGCCTTACTCAATGAGTATTCCTACGAACTGAAAGCAGTCATGGGCTATAATTGCGACATGTGGGAAACAGAAGCGAACAAGCGCATTCATTAAGGGTATCGTTTCCATGATCACATTTGTCATTCCCGTATTTAACGAATCGCCCACGTTGCCCGAACTGGCAAAGGGTATTCGCGACAACATCGGCGACCATCCGTACCGTATCCTCTTTATAGATGACGGCAGCTCGGATGATTCCTGGGAAACGTTGCGCATGCTGCGTGACCAAAGCGATGTTGTCGATATTGTGCGCCTGAGGCGCAATTTCGGAAAGACAAGCGCCCTGGCCGCTGGATTCGCGCTGGCCCGAGGCGACATCATTATCACCATGGATGCCGACCTGCAGGATGATCCACGGGAGATTCCGGCTTTACTAGCAAAACTTGAAGAAGGGTATGATGTCGTATGCGGATGGAAGCAACGTCGGTACGACCCATGGCATAAGACCTTTCCCTCCCGCATCTTCAATGCATGGATCGCGCGCACATTCAAGCTTCCCTTGCATGATGTCAACAGCGGATTCAAGGCCATGCGCGGGGAAGTGGCGATGCACTTACCGCTGTGGAGTGATATGCACCGGTTGATTCCTGTCTTCGCCTCGAGCATGGGATACAAGGTAACGGAAATTGCCGTCCAGCATCATCCCCGCAAACACGGAAAATCCAAGTATGGGATTGAACGGTTTATGCGCGGGGGCATGGACGCCATAACGGCCACCTTTCTCACCCGATATGGAGATGCCCCCGGACAGTACTTCGGCCGGATGATGCTATTCTTCGTTTCGCTAGTGGTGCTGGCCCTGGTTGCCGTCATTGTCTCCGGTCTGGCCGTACCCGCACTGTACAATGATGCACCGCATGGCGACCAGTTGGCCATGACAGCTATTGTATTGTTGTTTGTACTGGTCAGCCTCGTAATCATCAGTATTGGCGCAGTGGGACTCGGCCTTGGATTGCTGGGAGAATTGCTGTTACGCTATGCACCGCCACCAGACCCGAAGCGTCGCATTACCGAAACCCACATGGGATAAGACCGCGAGACAATCAGGGACGTTTTATTATGCGCCGCACGGATAACCTGCTTAAGAAGCGAGCCTGACCCCGGCGTCTTAAACGATTTGAAAATGCGTAGTTGCGCCTTTCAGCGACAACAGGAACATCGGCGTTGTGCCGGTTTTAATCACAAGAGTTTCCATGGCTCCGAGCCAAGGCGCCACAGAATCTGCAACACAGTTTAAGGAGTAAAGACAATGGCACCAAAGGTTGAACCCCATCCCCTGGAAAATAAGAAAGCGCCGACATTCACCCTGGATTCCATTTCCGGCGCCATGGTAAAACTGTCTCAGTTTAAAGGGAGCATTGTGATAGTCTATTTTTATCCCAAGGACAACACGCCGGGGTGTACCATGGAAGCAAATGACTTTCGGGATGTACAACCAGCCCTTGCGGCCCTGGATGCCACGGTGCTGGGCATAAGCCCGGACAGCGTGGACTCCCACTGTAAATTCGCGCAGAAATACCATTTGAATTTTCAACTCCTGGCCGATACCGATCATGGCACGGCGGAAAAATATGGCGTCTGGGTGGAAAAAAGCCTGTATGGCAAAAAATATATGGGCATAGAACGAACTACTTTTCTTATCGACAGGGAAGGAAAAGTCCGACGGGTTTGGCGCAAGGTCAAGCCGGAAGGACACGCCCGGGCGGTTCTTGAAGCGGTGCAGGCCATAGCCGCATCATAATCGCTATGGCTTAAGTATGACGGGGTGTCAGTAAACGAATCCGCCGATGTGGCATCGCTGATTAGTATCTTCCCGTCTTCCCGTCGGCGGACGCATAAACCAAGAGGGATGTACCCATGCTGTTATCACCGATTGACTGGGGTATCGTAGGACTTTTTTTTCTGTTGTCGCTTGTTATTGGTATAGCGGTAACCAAGCGTGCCGGCTCCGACACGACGGAGTTTTTCGCCGCAGGCCGCAGTATGCCCTGGTGGCTGCTGGGAGTTTCTATGGTGGCCACCACCTTCTCCACGGACACTCCAAATCTTGTAACCGATATTGTCCGGAAAAACGGTGTTTCGGGCAATTGGGTCTGGTGGGCGTTTTTATTGACCGGCATGCTTACCGTGTTCGTATACGCGCGTCTTTGGCGGCGCAGCGGCGTGCTGACGGACCTCGAGTTCTATGAACTACGGTATAGCGGCCGCTCCGCGGCATTTCTTCGCGGCTTCCGGGCAATTTATCTGGGCGTTTTCTTCAACGTGATCGTGATGGCATCCGTATCCCTCGCCGCGATAAAAATCGGCGGCGTTCTTCTAAATCTTACCCCGGTTCAGACTATCCTGATTGCCTGTACCATCACGGCGATATACAGCACGCTCGGGGGCCTGCGGGGAGTACTGTACACGGATTTGTTCCAATTCGTCATGGCCATGGTCGGCGCCATCGGCGCGGCCGTTGTGGCGTTACGCCTTCCCCAGGTGGGCGGCTTGACCGGTCTGCTGTCGCATCCGGAGGTGCAGGGAAAACTGGCGCTGCTTCCCGATTTTACCGCACCGGACCAGCGTCAGGCATTGATTGCCCTTTTTCTCATGCCCATCATGGTGCAATGGTGGAGTGTTTGGTATCCTGGTTCCGAGCCCGGAGGCGGCAGTTACATCGCACAGCGCATGCTTGCCGCCAAGAACGAAAATCATGCCTTGGGTTCCGTATTTCTTTTTAACGCTGCCCACTATGCACTTCGCCCCTGGCCCTGGATTATTGTTGCCCTGTGCTCCATTATCATCTATCCGGATCTGAACGCCCTTCGAGAGGCATTCCCCCATGTTGCATCCCGGGTCAATGACGACATGGGATATTCCGCCATGCTTACGTTTCTACCTGCAGGGCTTCTCGGACTTGTTGTGGCATCTTTGATTGCTGCCTACATGTCGACGATTTCCACCCACTTGAACTGGGGTGCCTCCTATCTCGTAAACGATTTTTACCGCCGGTTCGTCCGCCCGAACAGCAGTGAATGGGAACTGGTCCAGGTGGGCAGGGTGTTTACGATTCTCCTTATGGTGATGGCAGGCTTGGTCGCCCTGGCCATGGAAAGCGCGTTGGACAACTTTAAAATCATGCTGATGGTGGGCGCGGGCACAGGTCTAATTTTCATCCTGCGCTGGTTCTGGTGGCGCATCAACGCGGCCAGCGAAATCACTGCCATGATTGTTTCTTTTATTGTGGCGGTTTATTTCCGCTTCTTTCATGGACAAGTCGCTTTTATGCTGGCAGAAACCGGCAGTTACAAGGCGGTGGCGGATTTCGCGGGCTTACTCATGAACGACTGGATCCAGTTGCTGTTTACCATAGGAATTACTACAGTGTCCTGGGTGCTGGTGACCTACCTCACCAAGCCAGTATCCGAAGAGAGCCTGCTCAATTTTTGCCGGACAATCCAACCCGGCGGCCCGGGATGGGCAAGGATAACCGCTCTGCTTGAAAAAGAAGACGTGGCGCCTTCCCGCGCATGGCAAGTTCCCCAAGGTATCTTGTGTATGCTGTTAGGCTGTGTTTCCATTTACTCAGCCCTATTTGCCACGGGATATCTAATTTACGGCCGCTACCGGCTGTGCGCGCTGACGGCTTTCCTCGCCGTTGCCGCATCACTACTGCTGGCCCGCCAGTGGCGCCGCCTGGTTCAATAGCCCGGTACCAGATGGCACGCCTGTAGAAACGATACGCCGGGGCGCATCACCTGACGAATAGGTGTCCTTCCCGCCACCCCTGTTTCCCTATCAGGGGAACAAACCGGCATGCCATGCCGCGTTCCTGTTCGTACAAGTCACCTTGGCGCACAACCGTGACAATGTCCTGTATTTTTTCGTTGCCTACCGGCACCACAAGACGTCCGCCTTCCGCCAGCTGCCCCGGCAGGGCCGGCGGCACCGCCGGTGCGCCGGCGGTGACCAATATGCCGTCATAGGGCGCTTCTTCCGGAAAGCCGGAAGAACCGTCGTCAGCAATAACGCGCACGTTCGCGCAACCCAAGGACTCCAGCAAGGCGCGGGCCTCCCGCGCAAGAGCGGGATGCCGCTCTACGGTAACCACCGTTCCCGCGAGTTGCGCCAGGACCGCTGCCTGATATCCGGAACCGGTACCTATTTCCAGTATCTTGGCGCCCGGCGCAATTCTCAGCATTTCCGTCATCGCCGCCACCATATAAGGCTGGGAAATCGTCTGTCCACAAGCAATGGGCAAGGCACAGTCCTTATAGGCCTCCAACCATTGGACACGTGGTAGAAACAAATGCCTGGGCGTGTTTCGCATGACGGAAAGTACACGCTCATCCCGTACCCCCCGGGCTGCAATCTGCGAGTCCACCATGAGGGAGCGTTCAACCGGAAAGGCATTGTGTTCTTCTTCCGTGAAATACATGAATCGCCTTGCTCCGCCGGAGGCACAAGTCACCTGGCATGCTTTGCACCGGACGTTCCGACACCAGAGGGGCAGCCCTCACCCAAATCCGCACGCAAGAAACCCAGTTGTTGGCGTAAAGCCAATAAGGACAAGGAACGCAGAAGAGGCATCCTGCCGCTTTGCATCAAGACGGACATGCGGGCCGCAGTCACGATGGAAGCGGCACGATGCCGCTTCTACGATCTTGCCATTCCTTACGTGCGAATTCAGGCCTTCAGCCCTGTTCTTGAAAGTCTAGTACTTTTCCTGATAAAATATCAATACTCCACATTTCGTGGAAATTTCCATTTCAAAAGGAGCAAGTTTAGTTACATGAGTGAAGAACAACTGGTAACCCAACAAGCCCGGGCCGCGCAAGGGGAAATCAAAGTGGATTTCCATGACGACCTGGAGGCCGAACTAGAAGAACAACTCAAAGCAGACAGCATGGCAGCCCTGCTTGAGGAAAAGATCCAAAACTTCAAGGAAGGTGAAGTCGTACGCGGTCGTATCGTAAATATCACCGATGACCGTATCATGGTGGATATTGGATACAAGAGTGAAGGGATTGTGGACCGCTCGGAGTTCATGAATCCTGACGACATCGTACTTGAAGCGGACTACGATTTTTACATCGATGAACCCGAAAATGACATGGGGGCGCCGATTCTCTCCAAGATTAAGGCTGACCGCATCAAAAACTGGGAACATGTGCAGGAAGTCTACAATAATGACGGCGTCATTGAAGGTGTAATTTCCCGCCGCGTCAAGGGCGGCCTCAAGATGGACATCGGCGTGGATGCGTTCATGCCCGCAAGCCAATTGACTTTCCGGCCCACAGGTGATCTTGACCGCTACATCGGCGAAAAGATGGAGGTAAAAATCGTCAAGTTAACGCGTCGGCGCCGCAATGTAGTTGTCAGCCGTCGGCGGCTTCTTGAGGAACTTCGCGCCGAAGAGAAGAAAAGACTGCTTGAGCGCATTGAGGTGGGCAGCATCATCGAGGGCGAAGTCAAAAATATCACTGATTTCGGCGCCTTCGTGGATGTAGGTGGCATTGACGGGTTGCTCCACGTCACCGATATGAGTTGGGGACGGGTCAAGCATCCTTCCCACCTGGTAAAAGTCGGCGACAAAGTGGAAGTCATGGTGCTGAGCTTTGATCCGGTCAGCGAACGGATCAGCCTTGGTATCAAGCAGAAGAAGGAAAATCCGTGGCTGACGGTAGCCGAGCGCTACCCCGTCGGCTCTATTATGCGCGGACGCGTGGTCACCATGACGGACTACGGCGCCTTTGTGCACCTGGAAGAAGGCGTTGAAGGCATGGTTCACGTCAGTGAAATGAGCTGGACCCGCCGCGTACGTTATCCCGGTGAAGTATTGAATGAAGGCGACGAAGTGGACGTGATGGTGCTAAGCGTGGACACGGACGAAGAAAAAATCGCCCTCGGTATCAAGCAAACGATGCCTAATCCATGGAAACAACTGGGCGAGCGGTATCCTGTAGGGTCTACCATCAAGGGTACGGTGCGCAATCTTACGGATTACGGCGCCTTTGTACAGATAGAAGACGGCATTGATGCGCTGCTTCATGTCAGTGATTTATCCTGGACGAAAAAAGTAACCAACCCTGGTGAAATACTACAAAAAGGCCAGGAAATCGAAGTTCAGGTTCTGAGCATTGACCCGGAAGCGGAAAAGATTAGCGTCGGACTTAAGCAACTGTTTTCAGATCCTTGGCTTTCCGTGGTGGAAAACCTGCCTATCGGCGCCCATGTCGAAGTGGATATCGTCAAGCTGGTAGCCTTTGGCGCCTTTGCCCGCCTTGAAAACGGCGTGGAAGGGCTAATCCATGTCAGCGAGTTGGCCGAAGATCGCGTCAATAAGCCTGAAGATGTTCTCAAGGTCGGTGACCATGTTTCGGCCAAGGTCATCAGCATCAGCCCCGCGGATCGCCGGATTGGACTCAGTATTCGCGAATATCAGCGTGATTTGAACCGCAGCGCTACCGAAGAACATGAACAGGCCACTGGAAGCGTGGATGTGAACGCTGCCCTGAGTGGTGCTGTGCCTCAGAGCATGATTCAGGCGGGGCGCAGCCTTGCTGATGTGGCTCTCGACCTGATGGCTGCGGTAAACCGCGTTGAAACGGCCCGTGCCGCCGAGCGTGAAGCCAAGGCGGAAGCCGAGGCGCTGCAGAAAGCGGAACAGGAAAAGGCGGAAGCCTCTCCGGAACCCGTTGAAGAGCCCTCCGAGATGCAGGAGCAGGCCGCTCCTGTTGAAGAATCCGAAACTGCGGACGAGGTCCCCCCCCCGTCTGCCGTATCGGAGGCACCTGTAGAAGAACTGGCGCCGGATCCTGATAAGGAAATCTGATTCTACCCATGCAATTCCTGTCAGCGAGCGCCATCAAACCATGGCGCTCGCCTTTCTTTAATCGATACGTTTGCCAAGTCCTACAACGGATAAATCACTGCCGAACTCGCCAGGGTTCATTCCCTTGTGCGGGTACAAACCCACTTAACTTGACTTGACTTCCGGGCTAACCCGCCAGGTTATCTGGTTTACATTCCCGGGTCTCAGGAAGAAACCGGGTCCCGTCCGTGTTTCAGAATCAATATTCCCGGCCTATTCCGGCTGCTTACGACATAATAGGAGAATCAGATTATGGTTGGATCAAAACCAAAACGTGCGCATAATCATGGGGTTATCATGAGCGGCGCGGACATGACGCTGCAAGTGCTGGCCGATGAAGGCGTGGATACGATATTCGGGTACAGCGGCGGCGCCATCCTTCCCACTTATGACGCCATTTTCAGATACAATGAAAATCATCCTGATAAACCCATTGAACTAATCGTACCGGCTAACGAACAGGGCGCCGGCTTTATGGCCGCCGGGTATGCCCGATCCACCGGAAAAGTAGGCGTTTTCATGGTCACCTCAGGGCCGGGTGCCACCAACAGCGCCACCCCCATCCGCGACTGCATGGCGGATTCCGTGCCTGTAGTGCTCATCTGCGGCCAGGTAGCACGTGCCGTCATCGGTACCGATGCGTTTCAGGAAGCCCCTGTGTACAGTTTGATGAGTCCTTGCGCCAAACATGTATTTCTCGTCAAGGATCCGGCCCAGTTGGCGGCTACGATCCGCACAGCGTTCCAAATTGCCAAAAGCGGCCGGCCCGGCCCGGTGGTCATTGACATTCCCAAAGATGTGCAGAATTGGGAAGGCCCGTATGACAGCGAAAGCGTTTTGCAGCTTCATGGATACGGGGATAGAGTCAACGAAATTAAACAAAAGCGAATGCCCGTGGAGACAGCCCGGGATTTCTTGCGAATGCTGAAACGTTCCAAAAAGCCCTTGCTCTATGTCGGCGGCGGTGCGGTGATTAGTAACGCCTCCGAAGAGATTCGTAAGTTCATGAAACTGTACCAGGTGCCTGCGGTAACCACCTTGATGGGTATCGGTGCGGTGGATACCACGGACGAACTTTGCCTGCACATGCTGGGCATGCACGGAACGGCCTACGCTAATTATGCCGTGGATGACTGCGATTTCCTGATTGCGATTGGAGCACGATTTGACGATCGCGTGGCAGGCGTACCCCGGGCCTTTGCACCCCGTGCCTTGATTGCCCACATTGATATCGACCCTGCGGAGATTGGCAAGGTAAAACCCGTGGACTGGCAATATGTCGGTGATGCCGCATTGGCTTTACGCGACCTGATGGAGGCGGGCAAATCCATTGAAATGAATCACCAGCCCTGGCTGAAAGAAGTCTGCGCCATGAAGAAACGCCATCGGCTCAACTTCAACCGGGACAGCGAGGTGATCCAGCCTCAGGCGGTTCTGGAACTTCTCAATACCTATACCAAGGGCGAAGCTATTATCGTTTCGGGCGTCGGCCAACACCAGATGTTCTGTGCCCAGTATTTTGATTTCAAGCATCCCCGCACATGGATTAGCTCCGGCAGCATGGGTACCATGGGGTTTGGCCTGCCCGCCGCCGTTGGCGCGCAAGTGGCCAATCCCGGAAAACTGGTTATTGATGTGGATGGAGACGGCAGTATACGCATGAATATCGGGGAACTGGAAACCTGCACCACGTACAACCTTCCTGTTAAAGTGTTGCTCCTGAACAATTACGGGGACGGCATGGTGGTACAGTGGCAGACCCTATATTATAACGGGCGCTTTTCCGGAACCGATAAATCACTGCGCACCAAAGATTTCGTGAAAACCGCGGAAGCGGACGGCTTCAAGTTTTCAAAAAGCGTTTCCTCCTATGAAGACTTGAAACCAGCGATGGAAGCCTTCCTTAAATTCCAAGGCCCCGCATTTCTTGAAGTAATTACCGACAAGCATGCCTTTGTATATCCCATGGTGGGACCTGGCATGCCCTACAAGGATATGCTGACCGGACCTTATATTGAGAGCCGTGATACTGGTCCCGCTTCTGAAATTCTTGACACTTCCGATAGTTTTTAGAAGTACAACTGAGCAGGGACATACCAGACTAGCCTGAGATATTTTTTTCTTATTGATAGAACAAAATTCATGCTCATCTGTCTCTATTACAGTCTTATCAAAAGAAGTCTGTATCAACTGAAACACAGACAAAAGGGTTTTAGTGCGTGTCAGATACTTCTCCCTGTCCGGAAGAGTCAAATAGCCCCAAAACACGATGTTTTTGTGAATATACTAAAATTTTATGGGACAGAATATCAGATAAAATGATATAATAATGGCAGGTCAAGAAAGTTATGCTGAAGAATGCGCCCTCTATTCCTGTCACGAAGAGCGAGCGTTGTCGGGAGGCATTCATGCTCCAACGAGGATGCTCCATTAAATGAGGTCTTTTCAAGTCAAACTATGTTGATTGAAGTGCACAGTGCGTGATATTCTTCACGCATCACGTCCAAATTTAGAGGAGAATTTCCAGATGAATTTATCCATCACTGGCCGTCACATGGAGATGACGGATGCGCTCAAGGCGTATATCGAAAACCACGTAAAAAAAATCAAGAGCCATTTTGATAAGGTCATTGACATCAAGGTGGTTCTCGATGTTGAAAAACATCGCCATATAGCCGAAGTAAATCTTCATGCCAACGGGGTACGCATTCACAGCAAAGAGTCTTCAGCCGATATGTATGCCTCGGTCGATGCGGTGATGTTAAAATTAGAAAAGCAGGTTCGCAAGTATAAGGACCGTATCAACCGGCATCAGCAGCGTCCTGAACGGCCCGACTTAAGTTATAACCATGCCATCATCGGCTTCCAGTCGGGCAATGGTGATGAAGAAACAGAGGTTTCCAAAGAAAAAGCGCATCATGTTGTATTGCGCGAAAAGTTGCCAATGAAGCCGATGACGGTCGAAGAGGCTGTAATGCAGCTTGAATTGGTGGAAGACATTTTTGTCGTCTTTTCAAATGCCGAAACGTCGCAAATTAACGTGTTGTACGCCCGTGACGACAATACGTATGGATTAATTGAACCGGCCTATTAGCCCCGGTAATCGGACATCCGGCAAGGATGTCCACCGCGACAGACACGAAAGCAGCGGATGGATTTTAAATCCTTAGAAGTAAAACGCAAGCGTAGCATCCCTGTTTCCAGACTGCTGGAACATCTTACCCATGATATGGATTTTGAGATGCTGGCCGGTTATCAGGGCACTGGCAAACCGATATATTCCTGGGATGTCAATCGTCCCGGCTTGGCGCTATCCGGCTATGTGGATTATTTTGCCAACGACCGGGTGCAAATTCTCGGCAACACGGAAATCCATTTCATGGAGCGCATGCCTGCATCGAGCCTCGCCACAATGCTGGCGAACATGGTTTCTTTTGAAATTCCCGTGTTTGTATTGTCCCGCCACCTTACGCCTCCCCCGGTTTTCCTGGACATGTGCAATCGCAGCGGCATCCCCGTGCTACGTTCCGCCATGAGCACCGATGAGGTTATAAGCCGAATCATTATTTATTTAAACGATGAGTTCGCGCCCGAGACCACAATTCATGGGACTGCGGTAGATGTCTATGGGGTAGGCTGTCTTATCCTTGGCAAAACGGGAATAGGAAAGAGTGAGACGGCAATGGAACTCGTGGAACGGGGCCACCGCCTTATTGCCGACGATCTCGTGGAACTTAAACGCCGTCGCGAAGACTATGTTTACGCACAGACCAACAAAATTGTCAAACATCACATGGAGATTCGCGGTTTGGGCATTGTGGACATCCGCGCACTTTTCGGGGTTGGCCACGTTCGGGACTTCAAACGTATCGGGCTGGTGGTGGAACTGGAGGACTGGAACAAGGAAAGTTCCTATGACCGGACCGGCTTAACCTATACCCTGGAAGAAATACTCGGAGTACGCCTTCCCTACCTTCGCCTTCCGGTGAAACCCGGTCGCAATGTCGCGATTATTATTGAAGTGGCCGCTTTGGACCAGCGCTTAAAAGAAATGGGGATCAATTCCGCGCAACAGTTAAACCAGGAAATCATTCAAAGGAACAAGCATAACAACCGATGAACGACTGGATGCGCCTCCAAACGGAAAGGAAGACGGTTTCTGCCTCAGGATTGCTGAAACCTCTGTTTGACCATGGGAAAGCGTAAACGTCCCGGGAAGAAAAAGCGCAGCACGGTGCGCGAGCGGAACTGGGAAGATAACCGGGACGCGGATTTTTCCCATGACTTGGCGAGACATCGCCGCGCACTGGCGAAACTCCCCGAACATTCCCTGTACGCGCCCCCGCTTCCTGCGGACCTCACACCGAACGCCACCGTAGTAAGTCATTCCCGCAAGTGGGCTTTTGTGGAATGCGCCCCCTCCCTGTCCGGCAATGCGTCCGATGCGCCTGTTACACGGTTATGCCTGATTGATGAACGGCTTCCGGAAGGCGAAGAATCCCTGCTGGCACCGGGAGACCGCGTGCAAGTGGAGGAATCGGAAGGACAATTCATCGTGCGGGGTGTGGCGTCGCGTAGCACATGGCTTTCCCGGCACACGGGCGGGAAAGGACGCTTGAAGCAACAGATAATTGCCGCCAATGTGGACCTGCTGGTTATCGTTGCAGCTGCGGTTAATCCTCCTTTCCGCCCCGGACTGGTGGACCGCTTTCTGATTGCGGCCCAGCTGGGCGGTGTTACTCCTGTCCTGTGCATCAATAAGATCGATCTCGTGGACCGTGAGCCCGAGGCAACCGATTTATATCGTGAGCTGGGCCTGGAGATATTCATCACCAGCTGTAAAACCGGAAAAGGCCTGGATACCCTGCGCGACCGCCTTGCCGGCCGCATAAGCGTTTTGGCCGGCCATAGCGGGGTGGGGAAATCTTCCCTGCTAAACCGGTTGGATCCCGCGTTGCGCATTGTAACGCGAGAACTGAGTGAAGCAACAAACAGAGGGCGGCACGCCACCACTTCGGCGGCGCTCTACGAACTTCGGGGCGGCATCCGTATCATCGACACGCCCGGCATTCGTTCTTTGGGATTATGGGATGTCACCCCGGAAGAAGTGTCCTTTTATTTTCCCGAAATTGCGGCACTGAGCACCCACTGCAAATACAGAAACTGCACCCACATCCATGAACTGTCGTGCGCCGTGCGACAGGCAGTCGATCAGGGCGCACTGCCATCGCAACGCTACCAATCCTATAAACGTGTACGTACCGCGCTTGAGACTGAAGACACCCGGAGTTAAAAGGCTTTCTGGGATATAGACCAACCTCACCTCTGTAAACCAGAGCAGGGCATTGAAGACGTGTTTTGTTCTGCCACGCGCATATCACACTTATGTGCTTTCACTTCAGACCGATTTTACCCCAACGGCATATCGATGGGTTCCACTCCATCCGGTCTGCGGCAATCACATTCCTGACTGCCTGTTCTCTTGTCACGCAGTAAAGACGCTTGTTCCCCGGACACACGCCCGCGTCTCTCCTCAGGCAGCCCGGAAGGGTGTTATTGCTCCGGTTCTTTTGTGCTTCTGTCAGGCCCCAGCATGCTTTCCGGCCGCACCAACGCGTCGAATTCTTCCGGGGAAAGCAGTTGCAGTTCCTGGGCAGCTTCTCGCAGCGTCATGTTGCGCGTATAGGCATGACGCGCGATACGCGCGGCATTGTCATATCCAATCACGGTATTCAGGGCCGTCACCAGCATCAGGGAATTTTTCAGGTGGGTATTGATGCGCGCCACATCGGGTTCCAGGCCCTGAATGCAGCGTGAGCAAAATGAAGATGCGGCATCAGCAAGCAACGTAACGGACTGCAGCACGTTATAGATAATTACGGGTTTGAACACATTGAGTTCAAAGTTTCCTGAAGCGCCGGCCATATTGACGGTGACATCGTTTCCCAGCACTTGGGCCGCCACCATGGTCACCGCTTCGCATTGGGTAGGGTTGACTTTTCCGGGCATGATGGATGAACCGGGTTCATTTTCCGGCAATTTCAGTTCTCCGATACCGCACCTTGGGCCGCTCCCCAGCCAGCGGATATCATTGGCGATTTTCATCAGGGAGACGGCGACTGTTTTCAGCGCGCCATGGGCCATGACAAGCGCGTCATGGGCAGCCAAGGCCTCGAACTTGTTGGGCGCCTCCCGAAGCGGCAAATGCAGCATTCCGCACAATACGACTGCCACACGCTGCCCGAATCCCGCCGGGGTATTCAGGCCGGTCCCGACCGCGGTGCCGCCCAGGGCAAGATCACACAGGGCGGGAAAAATTTGTTCAACCCGTTCGCATCCCAGTGCAACTTGGCGGGCGTATCCCGAAAACTCCTGGCCCAGGGTAAGCGGCGTGGCGTCCATGAGATGCGTCCGACCGATTTTAATAATGGCATCGAAAGCAAGTGATTTATCTCGCAAAGCGCTTGCAAGCGACTTCAACGCGGGAAGAAGCCTTTCAGAAACCGCCTTCGCTGCGGCAATATTCATGGCGGCCGGAAAAACATCATTTGACGACTGGCTCATGTTCACATGGTCATTGGGATGCACCGGAGATTTGGAGCCTTTGATGCCGCCCAAAAGTTCAATAGCCCGGTTCGCGATGACCTCGTTCACATTCATGTTCGTCTGGGTGCCGCTGCCTGTTTGCCACACGGAGAGGGGAAATTCCGCATCCAAGACGCCTGTGGAGACTTGCCGGGCCGCCTTGATGACAACCCCGCCCCGTTGCGCATCCAACAAACCCAGTTCCTGATTGACAACGGCGGCGGCTTCCTTGATATACGCGAGGGCATGGATAACCTCCAATGGCATTCGTTCCGCACCAATGGAAAAGTTTATCAAGGAACGGGCTGTCTGCCCCCCGTAGTAGCTATCCTTTGGGACGTGTACTTCGCCCAAAGCATCTTTTTCTATGCGATATTCCATACCATACCCTTTTCGATGCGTCATTTTACATGAACAATCGGGGCAAAGTGCAGCCATGGCACTGAAGCGAACGGCAACCTAACCAGGCCATACTGCACTCCATTATTTAAAACCACCTCCGGCAAACAAGGTTACACCACCTCCGGCGCTTTTTTTTGGGGCGTGAACCCTTCTTTGCCTATTTCATCCTGACGGTGGCGTCGTCGCGGCTGGTGGCGCTGCGGGCGCGGGTACGAGGGGTGCAGGCGCTACAGGGGCAGGCGTGGGCGTAGCCGAGGCGGCCGGGGCCGCAGGTGACGGTGCCTGCCCGGCGCCATCCGGTGCCGCAGGGGTTTGTTCAGGTACTGGCGTTGGTGGCGGCGGTGGCTTGTAGGCTGGAGGAGCCGTACCCGCGATATAGGCTTCGCGGTAGTCTCCCCCCTTGGTTCCGGTCCTGCGATTTATATTGAAAAACTCGATGCCGGGGGGCACTTCGAAATCCTTCGCAGGAAGCCCTTCATGGGCTTCTCGCATAAAATCGACCCAAATCGGGCAAGCCAACCGCCCTCCCGTATAGTCGCCTCCACTACCCAACGTTCGATTGTCCCGGTAACCGACCCACACAGCGCAGGTATAATCAGCGCTGAAACCGCAAAACCAGGCATCCCGGCTTTCATTGGTGGTGCCTGTTTTGCCGCCGACAGGCCGCTCGAGCACATGGGCGCGCCACCCTGTAGGGTGATAGGAACCCGGCTTGCACACCCCCTGCAGCATGCTCAAAGTAACATAAGCGACTTTTGGATCCATGGCCTGTTCCGGACGGGTGTAGTCATGGTAATTGTATCGTTGGATGCCGTCCGCATCCCGAATATCCGTAATCAAGGCGGCATCATACCGCATCCCTTCGTTCGGAAAGACCGTATAGGCAACGCAATGGGTAAGCGGTGTGACTTCTCCTGACCCCAATGCAATGGTAAGCCCTTCCACGTCGGTAGGAATGCCGCATCGCTGCAAATAGGAACGCACAAGCGACGTACCCACCTGGTTCGCAATTTTCACGGAGACGATATTGATTGATAATTCCAGGGCATACCGTATCGGCACCGCCCCGCTGAAATTGCCCCCGAAATTTTTTGGCGTCCACCAGACGCCCGCCGGGGTGCGTCTTGAAAAAGGGGCATCTACTACGATTGTGGACGGCGTCATCCCGGAGGCAACACCGGCAGCCCAGATGAAGGGTTTGATACTGGAACCCGGTTGACGCCGCGCCTGGGTCACCGTATTATATTTTTCCTTGAGGAAATCGCGTCCGCCGACCATGGCGCGGACCTGTCCCCGGTACGCGGGACGATTATCAATACACACCAACGCGCCGGAAACAGGCATCTGGTTTCCCTCTTTGTCAAGCCTGCTTCGGCTTTTACTGTGTCTTTTGTCGAAATCCTCAAGCGCTTTGAGCAGCACGCGCTCTGCGATTTCCTGCAGACGCATATCAATGGTGGTGTATATTTCAAGGCCATCCTCGAAGACCTGCTGCGACTCATACTTGCTTAAAATAAAACGCCGGACCTCCTCCACGAAATAAGGCGCCCGAAAGCGTCCCCGAAGCGAATAGTCCATCTCTTCCGGCTTTTCCGATTTTCGAGTCACAATAGAAGCCATCATATCTTCTTGCACGGCGGCATCATGTTCCTGTTGTGAGATAAAGCCGTTTTCCAGCATTTGCTGCAGCACCGTATTGCGTCGGCTCAAGGCATTCTTGGGATTATTGATGGGGTTATTGGTATTCGGCCAGCGGCACGTACCCGCCAAGGTGGCCGCCTCTCCCAGGGTAAGATCCTTACAACTTTTTCCGAAGTATTGAAAAGAAGCAGCCTCAACCCCGTAGGCGCTGATGCCCAGGAACGTCTGATTCAGGTACAACTCCAGGATCTCATCCTTAGTGAAGTCACGCTCCACCTGCATGGCCACCAGGGCTTCACGTAACTTTCGCTTGTACGTTCGTTCCAACCCGACTTCCAAATCCTCCACATTGCGCACCACCTGTTGTGTTATGGTGCTGCCTCCTCGGGTGTTTCCGGTCTGTACCATGTACAACACAGAATTCAATATGGCGTCTGGACGAACGCCCCGGTGCTCATAGAAGAGCGCGTCTTCCGTGGCGATAAACGCTTTCTGCACATGCAGGGGAATATCGCTCAGCCGGACCAATTGCCGCTCTTCAATGGAGAATTCGCCAATCACCTGTCCGTCACTGCTGTAAACGCGGGACCCTACCTTGGGCCGGAAATCGGCCAGGGCTTGCGTCACATTATGGCGTGTATCGTTAATGAGCCACATGAAATACGCCAGGCTGATACCCCAGACCGCCCCCACAATCAAGATGAAGACAACAAATATGCCCAGGCATCCGTGGGAATGTTTAGATTCGGTTGAATTTTGGTCTGTCATGATGAGAGATTATCATGGTTTTGCGGGAACAAACAAGTCGCACCCCCTTATGCCATAGTTGAACCCAGGAGGCCCGATATCGCAATATCTGGGACAATAACCCTTTGCGGAAATGCCGCCGACCTGAATTGGGAACAAAACATGCGCCTGTTCGCCGCCATATCCTTGCCGGAAGCGTCTCATGCCGCCCTGCATACCCTAGTCCATAAATTACAGCCTAAAAGTGGCGGGGTAACCTGGGTCAAGCCTGATAATATGCACTTGACACTCCGTTTTTATGGGGAAGTATCCGAAGAACAACTCCCGGCTTTATCCTGCTGCTTGGAGAAACGCCTTGCCCCGTTCAAGCCGCCGGAATTGCTCGTCCGCGGCGTGGGTGCATTCCCCTCAATTAAAAAGCCTTCTGTTGTGTGGGCGGGCATTGAGACTGTCTCCGGGGATCTTTGCGGGATTCAGGGGGCGACAGAACAGGCCGCCCGTGAAATCGGCCTGGCGCCGGAAACACGCGCCTTCCATCCTCACGTCACCATTGCGCGCCTCCGCACTACGGCAACTACCTCTTTGTTCGCGTCCCTGTTACAGCCCTACCAGGAACCCGGGAAGATACCCGAATTTGGCCCTGATTTCTGCGCCGACAAAATTCTCCTGTTCCGCAGTCTCTTGACTCCACGGGGGCCGGTTTATACAATAGTGCGGGAGATTATATTGAAATGAACGAACCCTATGCACCACCATTCCTCTTCCAGGAAATGCTAAGAACCTGTCTGTACAGCGCCATTACGTTGTACATGCTGATTATTCTTTTACGCTGGACATCGCCGTTCTTATCCCTGGATATGAACCACGTCCGGCTACGTTGGATCCCCCCCCTCACCGACCCCTTATTAAATCTGATTCGACGACTGCTCCCCCCCATGGGATTCGCCGATTGGACACCGGTAGCCGCCGTATTGATCCTGTGGGTACTTCGCGTTTTGCTGGTTCAGGAATGAATTGTGGGGCCTGTATCCAACCCTTCACGGCGTTGCAGAGCTACTTTTGGCGTCTTATAACCCATAATCGGTATAATCCACCTGTAAATGAGGTGACAAAACCCAGTACCGATCCTTCAACCACCGGGCAATCTCCTGAGGAGCACATGATGAGAACCGCAGTTTCCCTGATTCTACTTACACTATGCCTGATAACAATGTTCAGCGGATGTATTCCATCTTCCCCGTCAGGTAAAGATAATGAGCCTGCGGCCTTGCCCGTTCCGACAGCGCCAGTCCCCTCAACAGCGCCACCACCTGAAGAGCCGACGCCCGGCAAGGCCAAGAGCGCAGCTGCCCCACAGATTCCCACAAGCGACCTATCCGCAAAGTCCCATCTTCAAGTGCCGCTGGGTACTGCCCCAACGCCTGCGGATGCCGTTGCGTTACCGATTGTCGCTTTAGTTCCCCTTGAGGAGCACCAGGGCTACACGGTGAACAGCCGGTTCCCCATTGAGGGACTCGCCATGGAGGGCACTCTGTTACGGCAGTCTCCCGGCAAATGGCTGTTTTCCGGTCAATTCCGTTCCGACCGGGCGTCGTTCGCTCCGGGTAAGCCTTCGGTGCAGGCGATGGGCGCCATGACTCCCAAGGAAGGCGGTGGACTTGCGGTTACGGAAACTGCCGGCGAAATGATCATCACTTTTTCCGCCCCCCTCCCCCCTGCGGACGAACCGAAACTCCCCGAATCCAAAGTCATCCCCTTCACCCTGACGCTGGACGCTCCGGATAACACCCTCTTCAGCATCATGCTGCTGCCCTTTTAGGCACTGTCATGACGCACCCACTGCAAAAGGATACCGGGCCATCACCGTCCTTTCCTTCCCTAAAGGAACTTTGTAAGCGCCACAATATCCGCTTTAAAAAAGCCCTGGGGCAAAATCTGCTACTGGACGACAATATAAACAAAATAATGACCGACGCGGCGGAACTTACGGAACAAGACGGGGTTATCGAGGTGGGCGCCGGGCTGGGCGCATTGACCAAGCGGATACTGTTCCGCGCCGGGTCCCTTCTGGCCATGGAAATAGACCCGCTGTTCATGCCTTGCCTCGAAGAACAGTTCGGGGTTTACGAGCACGTAAGGCTATTCCGGGGCGACATCCTGAATCACGATCTTGACCAGCTGGTAGGCGAATTTCTTCCGAATGCACGATGCCTGAAAATGGTATCCAACCTGCCGTATTACATTACCACGCCCGTATTATTTCATTTTTTGGAATCGCCGGTATTTTTCGACCGGCTGGTGGTCATGACCCAGTTGGAAGTGGGTGAACGCCTGACGGCGCCTGTCGGCGCCGAAAACTACGGCGCATTATCGCTGGCGGCGCGGCTTTATGCGGAGACGGATATTGTACACCGGGTATCCGCAACCTGCTTCCTGCCGAAACCCAAGGTTGACAGCTGTATTGTGCGGTTCCGTCTTCGGCGCGAACCACTGTTGCCGGATTTAGATGTTGCATGGACCATGAAGGTCGTGCGAGCCGCCTTTCAACAACGTCGCAAAACGCTGCGCAATACCCTTTCAGCGCAGGGACTGGGACTTTCACGTGAACAGGCGATGCAGGCCCTGGAACAGGCGGGTATTGATCACGGCCGTCGGCCCCAGACCCTGGACTGGCGGGAATTTGCCGTTTTGGCCAACACCATTCGCTCTGTGCAATCGGGGGAATGCTCGCATCCGCCAATATCCCCCTGAATCTGCGCGTAAGGAATGCCGCTTCTACGTTATTGGCCTTACGGCAACATCTCGGTTTCTTACGCGCGAATTTCGGTCCCCTTCTTGCGGTTGCGCCCTGCAAGATACTTCAGGTATCATGAAAAACGTTGTATCGGAAAGGCGCCATCCCTACCGGACTTTATGCACACTCCAACACGAAAGCAGTAATCATGGTTAAGTATTCACAGTTCCCGTTACTAACATATCTCGGTCTCGCCATCTTCTTTTCCCTCCAAGCAGTGGGGGCGGACGCGGAAGCCGTGACCGGAAAAACAATTTACGTTTCCAAACTCGGAGACAATAGCGATGGCTCCACCTGGGCGACGGCATTCACCACGGTGCAGGCCGGCCTGAACGCCGTTCCGGACGCCCAAGGCGGACACCGCGTAATCCTGCGTCCGGACACGTATATGGAAGCCAATTTCTCCGTCCCCCATCCGGGCGCGCCGGGCGCGTACAACCAGCTTATTGGCGACTGGGATGGCGGCCTCGGTTCCGGGACAACAGGATGGGTGGTGCTCGATTCAGGGGATCCGGAAAAAGGATTCAAGAGTTATGACTGGTGGAGCACGATTCGCGCCACGCAGCAGGGCTGGTCGCCCGAACACAAGGATGCCACCTTCTCGGCCATCTGCTGGGACCGTTGGATACTGCGGCATCTCTATGCGACGGGCAGCGATGCGGGCCTGTTCTGGGACTGCACCAACCGGGTGGAGCCGTTCACGATAGTCGTTGAAGACTGCATCAGCATCGGGCGCGCCTTTGGCGGCGGCGTGGCCAGCTGCCTCTCCCGCAACGACGAGCCCATCACCTTCCGCCGATGCACCCTGTGGGCGCTCGACTGGTGGGGCGACACGGGCGCGGCTTATGTGCGCGTGGAAAACGAATCCATGCCCGAACAGCCTGATGTTTACTTCGAGGATTGCGTTCTGGCCAGCCCTCAATGCGCATTGAAGGGGGGTAATTACGGATTCCACACCTATACGCGCGCCAAAGCCAATCGTTGCAAGATGGTGGTGTTGAATTTTTCCCAGCCCGTAGGCACCCCCAGCGACGGCGTTATTGTGAGTGTGCAAAACGGCAAGTATTTCCAGGTGGACCTTGAAGATTCCACCATGATGGGATATAAAGTGTTCGGGGTAAAAGTGGACACGGATTCCGTCGGCGACCTTAAGTACACCACATCAGGGGATGTAAAAGCCTATATCCAATTCACGCAAGAACTACCCGCAGGTATTCACCGCCTGGGCCACTGGCCCGCCGATCTCTATTCGGCGATTGCGCCGCCCGCACCGGCGCGCGCCGTTCCCGCACCAGATCGGAAAGAGGTGGCAGCCCGAAATCTGTGCGAAGTGTCGCATGTCCATTGGCAGGGCCGCCTCTGCCGCATGGAATGCATCCGTCCCGGTGAAGGGGGAACACGCAGTGACTATTATCTCGTGCTTCGTGATGCGGAAACGGGTGCAGAACTGGCACGTTTTGCCGAAGGCTACGGCCTTGCCAGCGCCCTGGTGGACGGTGATACCTTTCACGCCTTCGCCTCGCGCTGGGAAGACGGGAACTGGAACGACGTTACCCGGTTTTCCTCAAAAGACCTCGTCCAGTGGGAAACCGCAGTTGCCATTACACAAGAGAATGAACACCTGTTCAACAGTTCCGTCTGCAACGGCCCTGACGGCTATATCATGGCCTATGAATCGAATGACCCGCTGCATCCGGCGTTTACCACAAAATTTGCCGCTTCCCCGGATTTGAGCACCTGGACAAAACTTCCGGAGGCCACCTTCGGGACCAACCGCTATACGGCCTGCCCTTTTATCACCCATGCCAACGGGTTCTATTACGTTCTGTATCTGGAAAGAAAATCACCCCGATGGTTCTTTGAAACCTTTATTACACGGTCCAAAGACCTAAATACCTGGGAACTCAGCGCGGCCAATCCCGTTATTTCTCCCGACGTCCTGGGGGAAGGCATCAACGTGTCCGACCCGGACCTGATTAAGCACGAGGGTAAAACACGTTTGTATTATGCCGCCGGCGATCAACTCAAATGGATGAACATCAAATGGGCGGAATATGACGGGCCGATGGCAGATTTCCTTGAAGGGTGGTATAAGACGCCAGGCATTCCGGACAGCGGTTCCGTCGGGTTCCAGAAACCTGCAAAGTGAACTTTACCGGCCCTCGTTGCGCCATTTGAAACAGGTATAGGTCCTATAGGTCTTATACGACATATAGGTATCATGAACACAAAGACAAAGGAATCACTCCGTGAATCAGTTTCCTAACCACACTTCTCTTTTCGCTATCACCCTTATTTTTGCTTTGGTTACTGCGTGCAACGCCGTACAGGCTGTGGAAACGGATGACCCGTTCATGGGCGACTGGAAAGGGCTCTGGCAATCCGGGGAGGACAAACATCCTACCCTCGCCGCCCAGGTCATTCCCCTGGGAAACCGCCAATACCAGGTCACGCTGCTTGAGGCGCTGTATCAACGGGTACCGCCGGATGCCGTCATCACCGCCACAGGCGATGGTACCGTATTACGTTTTGATGACGGCTTCTTTTTTGGTGAAATCCAAGGAGACCAGTTCAGCGGTGGGCGCAGGGGCGACAAACCGGGAACCTTCCTGTTGCAACGCTTCAATTTGATGCCCCCTTCCCTGGGAGCGCAGCCCCCCGAAGGAGCGATAGTACTTTTTGATGGTTCCGGTTTTGACGCCTGGGGGCGGTTCCCCAAGGGCAGCGGCTGGGACATGCTCGAAGGCGGTATTCTACAAGCCAACCCAAACCTGGGTACCATAGAAACGCGACGCAAATTCGGGGATTGCCGGCTCCATCTTGAGTTTCGCATTCCCCTGTTGCCGGATGCGCGGGGCCAGGAACGGGGCAACAGCGGCGTCTTCCTGCAGCATTATTACGAAGTACAGATATTGGACAGTTACGGCCTGCCGGGGTACTGGAATGAATGCGGGGCCATCTACCGTATTTCCGCGCCCTACGTCAACATGTGCCTGCCGCCGCAGCAATGGCAGACGTATGACATTGAATTCCGCGCCGCCCGCTTTGACGAGGAGGGAAACCTGCTCGAAAATGCGCGCATGACCGTCCTGCACAACGGCGTGGCCGTACAGAAGGACCAGGAAATGCCTCGCGGCACGTCGGGCGACGCCAAAAAACCGCCGGTTCCACCGGTAAAACATCCTGGAGCTATCCGCCTGCAGTCCCATAAGAACCAGGTGCAGTTTCGCAATATCTGGGTGGTGGACTTGACTGAAGAAGAACAGGGCAATAAAACGTCATAACAGCATACGGCGGCGAGCAACCCACCGCCATGGAAGTACAGACTTCCTAGAAGATAAAATGGAAACTGTTCCTAACCGCGTATCATGCACAGCCGTGTAGTGATAGGCACTTAAGGCTATTTTCTGACAATTCATTATGCGTTCTGTATGTCATCAAGAGGAGCCTTATGCCTGGTTTAGCTCAAGAATCCAAAAACAGCGCGTCATTCCGGTTTTTCGCGGTGGAAAAAGGACGTGTAGCGGAGCGGGTGCCAGGCCGCGAAAAGACCGGAATCCATCTCTTGAAACCGTGTAAAGGAATAGCCCGCTTTTTCTTCCCTCTTGAGAGCAGGAGATGGATATTCTTCTAAGCGGGCGGAATCCGGATTCCGGTCTTTTTCGCGTTATCCAGTACCGTTCTTCGACCCGAGCCAGGGATCGCGAAAACACCGGAATGACGATGGTTTAGGGTTGTTTAACTGAAAGGCGATGCAGCATTTTGTTGCGCCGAAGGCATTTATTCATCGGGGCGGAGTCCCGCACGAAGTGTAGTAACTTACGGAAAAATTTCTATCAATAAAACAAGAAGTCAAGTGCGTTGTTCACGCTTTAGCGTGCTAAGTTGTTCAAAGTAATTCTATTAAAACGCACACTAAAGTGTGAACAACATACCCTGAATATTTTCTTTCTAGGTCGCGGGCGACGCCCGCGTTGGGAGAAGAAATCATGAAGAAATGGCTAAAACGAATTCTTGTCGTTCTGCTGGTACTGCTCGCGGTACCCGTGGTTTTTATATTGGGCGTGTACGGTGCCTATTCCCATATCACGTCCCAGAAAACGGGCCGCCTGCCCGTAGATGTGTTCGCAGGGCCGCTGGGTACGCACGTGGACCCCTTTATCGGTACGGGTGGCATGTTCTATATGTGCGCCAACAACAATCCCGCCGCCTGCGTGCCCTTTGGTATGGTGCGCCTGGGCCCCGACACGGCATCGTTGCTGATCAATAAGACTGCTTTAAATTATTCGGGCTACTATTACGGCGACAACAAGATCATCGGGTTCAGCCATACCCGCATCCTCGGCGCGGGGGTTCGCGAGGGGGGCAATTTCAGGGTATTCCCCACGCTCTCTGATACGGTGCAAGGCGGCACGGAAACTCCTTTTGTCCGTTTTTCCCATCGGCAGGAAACGGCCTTCCCGGGATATTACGCGATACAGTTGAAGAAGCCGGACATTCTGGCCGAGTTTACCGCGACCGCCCATGTCGGCGTTCACCGGTACACCTTCCCCACGGGCAACTCCCCCTTTTTACGTCTGGACGTTACGAGCGCACTGGGCGACGGACGCTGTGAAGACGGCACCTTTCATATTCTTCCGGAAACCCACGAAATCGAAGGGACCGTCCGGTATTTCGGTTCTTTTTCCGGCCGCTATGATGGCCTGGACCTGTTTTTTCTTGCCCGCTTCAACCAGCCCATCCGCCAACAAAGCGTATGGTACGGCGATACCATACAACCGGGCGCGGACGGCGCCGCAGGTACTCGTATCGGCGCTCACCTCGGGTTTGCCCCCGCCATCGAAGGCCATCCGCTGGAAATGCGCCTCGCCGTGTCCCCGGTCAGCATCGCCAACGCCCGGCTGAACCTGGACACGGAAGCGGGCACCCAAACCTTTCACGACCTTTTCGCCGCCGCGCGGGATGCGTGGGAAGACCGGCTTCAGTGCATCCACATCCAGGGGGGCACGGACCGGTACCGGCGCATTTTCTACACCGCCCTGTACCGTACGTTTCAGTTGCCCACCCTGTTCACGGATGTAAACGGGGAATACCGCGGCTTTGACAAGGAGGTGCATACCGCCGAAGGTTTTCGTTATTACACCGACTTTTCCCTCTGGGACACGTTCCGCACGGTACATCCCCTGTACAACCTGGTCGCTCGTGAGGAACAGCGGGACATGATGGCTTCGCTGGTGGAAATGTCCAAGGCTGGAGGGGGTTGCCTGCCGCGATGGCCCGCCGGTTGCGGGTACACCAACAGCATGTTCGGCACCCCGGCGGACATGGCCGTCAGCGAAGCGTGGTTGAAAGGCATCCGGGATTTTGACATCGAGACGGCCTACGCGGCCATGCGCCGCACCGCAATGGAGGGCGTGCCTTCCGGCTGCAGGTTCAGCGGACGGAGCGGCCTGGATGCGTACCTGCAGTTCGGCTATTGTCCGGACGACAAAATGAAAAATTCCGTTTCCGCCACCTTTGAATATGCCTGGGCCGACCATGCCCTTTCCCTGTTGGCAACCGATCTGGGCAAGGAGGAAGACGCCCGGGTCTTTGCCGCTCGGGCGCAATCCTATCAAAAATTATGGAATCCCGAAAGCCGCCTGTTCCATCCCCGGCATTCCAATGGCCGCTTTGAAGCCGAAATTAAGCCGGAGTTGCTGACCTACCTGGACTTTAATCAAAAGTACACCCGCGCCTACTGCGAAGGTAGCGCCATCCAGTGGCGCTGGGCGGCCCCCTTCGACCCGGAAGGGCTGATAAATACCATCGGCGGAAACGAGGTGTTTGTCCGGAAACTGGAAGACTATCTAAGCAAGACAAAGAAACGCCTCGGCAATTGGAATCCCGGGCCCTATTACTGGCAGGGGAATGAACCCTATTTTCATGCCGCCTACCTGTTCAACGATGCCGGCCGGCCCGATTTGACGCAGAAATGGGTGCGGTATCTGTTGGAAAACAAGCATAACGACGATTATATCGGGCTTGACGGCAACGATGACTGCGGCACCTTGTCCGCGTGGTATGTGCTCAGCGCCGTCGGCCTGTATCCCATCGCGGGCACGACCCGGTACTGGATCGGGTCCCCCCTCTTTGAGCGGGCCGACCTGCGTATGGATGCCGGCGTTACATTAACTGTGGTTGCCGAAAACAACGCTGCTGACAATCCTTATATACAGCAGCTGTGGCTGAATGATGTTCCCCTGGAACGTTTCTGGCTCGACCACAGAGAAATCGCAACCGGCGGCGTGTTGCGATTTGAGATGGGACCAAAACCGGCGCTTCGCTGAATTACTCCTCCACTACCCAGCACAGCGGGGGTGCGGTCTGGGGATCATACACATACTGTTCACCGTTTTTCCAAATATAGGCGGCACGAATAGCATAGTTTATTGGGTTGACTCCCTGCTGCCAGCCTGTCAGATAGGCAATAGCCTCACTTATCCCAACCCGCCAATCCATATTCAAATCGGCCGGAATAGGGATATTTTCACCTTCGCCCTCACCTTCACCCAGGCATCCCGTGTAAGCGCTCAAGTCGCTCTCGACAAAATCCACGGGCATCCCGTTCCCTTGGGAAATTCCAACCAGTCCGTCAGTGGAGGCCATGCCGAGGTGCGTGATTGTAATCAAACCCGCATCGGGTCCGCCCTCATAATACATTTCAATTTGAAAACTATTTCCCAGGTAACCACCATATTCGGGAACATCTTGAAATGTTATGGCTACATGGTCGGCAAATTCACGGGAAGAAACGGTCCCCGCGCTGGCGGGATTCAGGTCGTCAAATAAGCCGCTGATATGGGGCAAGGCAAAGTGTGCTCCTACACTCTCCTGGTATTCCGTTTCAGCGGTGCCAAAGGTGATATAGCCGTTGCTTCCGATATAGAAGGTCGTGTAGGAAACCCCATACAGGGACACTTGGCGTCCTCCTGATAGCGTTACCGCCGCATAGCCATCGTCCGCAAGGGAATACGCAATTCCGCCTGCCGGGTCCGAGGAAAAACTGGTTGCCGGCTCGCGGCAGGCCTGATAGAAATTCATCGAACCGTCCGGCGTAAAAAACAGCGTCTGATTGGAAACATCATTGTCCGAAGCGTCAAATACCTCCGTAAAGTAGTCCGTCTGCTCCAAGGTGGCAAACCCGTAACAGGAACCGTTATTGTCGTTCACCGCGCTGTTGCCCACCGCATCGGCCGCCTCGATAGAAAGGAAATAAGCGCTATCCGGCAGCAACCCGGACAGCGCTATACTGTGACTGGTTTTCAATCCTGCTTCGGTGACATCGAATGTCAGCGCATCACAAGCCGTCCCATAGCGAACCACCCCAGTGGCGGGTTCGTCGGTATCAAAGGTGACGGAGGCTTCGGTTGCCTGGATGTTGAGGATGTTCACGTTATTAATACCCGTAGGCGCACAGTCGATCACGGCATCCGCCGTTACCGGAACATCTAGGCCTCCGGCGCCGTCATCCGCATCCACATACGTTGCGGTTATGGTATCGCCATCCGCCACCGCAAGACTGCCCGGTATACCGGTCGCACTTAAAGCAACGTTGCCCGAAAAGAAGGACGTATCAGGTCCGGATTCCGTCAAGGTTACCGGCATGCCTGAAGGTTCTGAAGTGGAAATTACCGTCACCATCACCGTTTGTGCGGTGCCGGGATCCGTGTTCAAATCGGTATCCGAGACTCTGACAACAACCGTATCCTCGCAGGCGTACCGGGAGGCGTCCAGGAACAAACTGCCCTCTGAACCGGCGGCCACGGGAAGCGCAACCTCGAGGGAACGGTAGTTTCGGCACGTTATGGTCAACAGCGCACTACCGGAAATCAGCGGAGGCGTGAAGGACATCGCCGCTTCACCGCCTGACGATACGGTTACGCCATGAATCCTACCGTCCTGGGTGATGGCGGCCACGGCGCCATCGGGTGCGCCATATACACTGAAG